>DCPV01000197.1 GCA_002323775.1 Firmicutes bacterium UBA1535
CATCTGTAACAGATTGCTATAACAGTTATGAGGAGAAATACTGTATCACAAGAAAAATATTAGAACAGCTTGTTAATATTGATTGTGAACTTGCAATTTCCACAAAATCGAAACTTATATTGAGAGATATTGAATTGTTAAAGCAGTGTAAGCATCTGAAGGTATCCATGTCAATCAATACGCTTGATGAAAGCTTTAAAAATGATATGGACAATGGAAGTAGCATCAAAGATAGGTTAGAAACATTAAAGGAACTGCACTCACAAGGGATATATACAGTATTGTTTATGTCTCCAATGTTTCCGGAAATAACGGATTATAAAGCAATTATTGAACAATCCTATAACTTTATTGATGAATACTGGTTTGAAAATCTGAATTTACGAGGAAGCTACAAACAGACCATACTGCACTATATTAAAGAAAAGTACTGCCATTTGAGTTTCTTGTATGAAAAAATATTTGTAAATGGTGACAAGGAATATTGGGCTGATTTATCTACAGAAATTGAAAATTATTGCAAAGAACACAATATAAAATATACAAATTATTTCTATCATGAAAAGCTGGTAAAAGAAAAATTAGAACGCAAGATATAATTTTTGCATCAAAATGAAAGTAGGTATAAATATTTATATTTTTTTTATACTGCTATCTTGACTCTTACCTTAGGTAAGGGGCTATACTAATAACTATAACCAGTGGCAAAGAGAGTTTATTATGTACAAGCTGATTAAAATTTGTGACGTATCAACTAAATACAATGTATCAGACCGTACACTTTGTTCTCTGGTATAATCAAATGTATATTTTAGTGCCGATTAAGTTAAGGGAGGAATAATAAATGGCAAAGGTTAATGGAATTAAAAAAAGGTTGGCTGAGCAAAACATAGATGAGGGCTTAGCAAAAGAAATAATTGGCAATGGTGACCTTGTAGATATTATTGAAAGGATGGAAAAACTGCTTCATCCTGAAATAGTATATCAAATTTTAGATACAAGCGCTTGTGGTACGTCACAAAAAGAACTCAATGGAATTAAGAAGATTGAAGCTGAAACATTACAAAAAAAGATTGAAAAAATCGCCGATTTAGGAGATTTTCATTCGGATTGGAATATTAGCTTAAATAAAGACAACACATTAACAGCAGGATGGGTTATTAAGGAGAAAGATAACTTTGCTTGTGTATGTTCAGCTGCTGTTAATAAAAAGCTAAAAGTAAGAGACCTCTCGAATGAGGAACGAAAAATGCCACTTACTTATTGTTTTTGCTGTGCAGGTCATGGTCGACGTCACTTGGAAAAGCTGCTTGATATACAGCTTAAAACAAAGGAAGTTGTTTCGTCGCCGATTAACAGCAAAGGTGAAAAGCCTTGTGAGTTTATATTTGAAATTATTTGAATAAACAGCCTACTAATAAGTAAAATCTCCGTATTGAGTATCATAGCACTGCTCTCATAGTTTTCTGTATTTCTGCAAAAATTATTGCAAATATATATTATTTAGTGTTATAATTATTTGCGTTGACAATTTTATATGGGGCATTGATGACAGTAGACAATACTCCATGATATAGTAAACATTATATGATTTATAGCTATAAAGCTTGGAGGTTATTTATGAGATATATAGATTTAAGAAGTGATACTGTTACAATGCCAACCGAAGAAATGAGGATAGCTATGGCAAATGCACCTGTTGGCGATGATGTTTATGGAGATGACCCTACAGTTAGCGAATTAGAAAAAACAGCTGCTCAAATGGTAGGAAAGGAAGCTGCATTATTTGTTCCAAGCGGAACCTTTGGCAATCAGCTTGCATTGCTGACACATACAAGACGTGGAGATGAAGTTATACTTGAACATAATGCACATATTGTCATTCATGAGGTAGGTGCGGCAGCAGTAATTGCAGGTGTACAGCTTAGAACGATACATGGAAAAAATGGAGCTATGGACCCTATCCTTGTAGAAAAATCTATACGACCAGATGACATACATATGCCGAAAACCGGATTAATCTGTGTCGAAGAAGCAAATGGCTGTGGAGCAGTTGTTCCTGTGGAAAATTTAAAAGCTATAAAGGAAATAGCAAATAGACATAATATCCCAGTTCATATGGATGGTGCTAGAGTTTTTAACGCAGCTGCTGCATTGAAAGTAGATGTTAAGGAAATTACTGAAAACTGCGATACCGTAATGTTTTGCTTATCAAAGGGGCTTTGCGCTCCGGTAGGCTCAATTTTAGCCGGACCTAAGGAGTTTATTGATATAGCAAGAAAAAATAGAAAGCTCATGGGCGGAGGATTAAGGCAAGCAGGTATTATAGCTGCTGCTGGGATTATAGCTCTTGAAAAAATGACTGTTAGATTAAACGAAGACCATAAAAACGCTGATTATATGGCAGAAAAGCTCTCGGAAGTTAATGGTATAAATATTGATTTCTCAAGGAGAGATATTAATATGGTGTTTTTTACTATTAACGATGGCTTGATTGAGGATAAAGCGTTAGTAGACAGCTTTTTAGACGCCGGAATAAAAATAAACGGAATTGAAGACGGAGAATATAGATTTGTTACAAACAACGATGTTACAAAAGAAGATATAGATTTTGCAGTGAATAAATTAAGAGAATTGCTGAAATAATTATTGAGGGACAAAAAGTATTTAATTTGTCCCTTTTTTTGTAATTTGAGATAAATTAAAATCCTATTGTCATACCTTATAATAAAAAAATTTAAGATAGTTAAAATAATAATTTTAGATATATTATTCATTTCTTTTATAAAATTTCGCAGCAGCAAATGATAAAATCATTAATTACACATTAAAAATACATTAAAAATAACAAAAATTATTGCAAATATAGATAATCTAATATATACTTAT
>DCPV01000199.1 GCA_002323775.1 Firmicutes bacterium UBA1535
AATTTATTAAACCTATATTAATCAAGCAAGAAAATGAAAGGCTCGGATTGGTTAAACCAGGAGATGGTATAATTTTCTATAATTTTAGATCAGATAGAGCAAGACAATTAACTAGAGCATTTACAGATGATAATTTTGACGGGTTCGAAAGAGAAAATTTAAACGTGAAATTTACATGTATGACAGAATACGATAAAACTATGAAAAATGTTGAAATTGCGTATATGCCCGAGGAAATAAAGAACTTTTTTGGTGAATACATAAGCCAAAAGGGTTTAAAACAGCTGAGAATTGCGGAAACAGAAAAATATGCTCATGTTACTTTTTTCTTTAATGGAAGCATTGAAGATCCCTATGAAAATGAGGATAGAATACTAATTCCGTCCCCTCATGTAGCAACTTATGATCTAAAGCCTGAGATGAGTGCTTTTGAGCTTAAAGATGAGATAATCAAGCAAATAGAAACAGATAAATATGATGTGATGATAATAAACTTTGCAAATCCCGATATGGTTGGACATACAGGAGATTTCGCAGCAACTGTTCAGGCATTGGAGGCAGTTGATAAATGTCTTGGAGAAATTATTAATATTATTATAAAGACAGACGGTGTTGCTGTAATTACAGCAGATCATGGCAACGCAGAGGCTATGGTTGATGAAATCACTTCTTCGCCTATTACTTCTCACACAAGCAATAGAGTACCTTTTATAATAGTTGATAATAATAAAAAGTATAATTTAAGAGAAGATGGTATATTAGCTGATATTGCACCAACCTTACTTGAAATTATGAAAATAGATGTTCCAAAAGAGATGACAGGAAAATCTTTGATTGTACATTAAATAAATTATATACAAAAAGAAAGGAAGATAAAAAATGACTATAATATCACATATTCACGCAAGAGAAATATTAGATTCAAGAGGAAACCCTACGGTTGAAGTAGAGGTTTTAACAGAAAGTGGTGGCTTTGGACGTGCTGGAGTTCCATCGGGAGCTTCTACAGGAGCTTTTGAAGCGGTAGAATTAAGAGATAATGATAAAAAAAGATATCTAGGCAAGGGAGTTTCAATTGCAGTATCTAATGTAAATAATATTATTGCTCCAGCGATAATTGGTATGGATGCTTTAGAACAAACAGCGATTGACTCTGTACTTATTGAATTAGATGGAACGCATAATAAAGGTAAATTAGGTGCAAATGCTATACTTGGTGTTTCTATGGCGGTAGCAAAGGCGGCTGCTAATACACTTGGTTTGCCACTTTACCAGTACTTAGGCGGAGTAAATGGAAAAGTTTTGCCGGTACCTATGATGAACATTCTAAATGGCGGAGAGCATGCAGACAACAATGTTGATATACAGGAATTTATGGTTATGCCGGTAGGAGCTTGCTGCTTTAAGGAAGCTTTGAGAATGGGAGCAGAGGTGTTCCACAGCTTAAAATCTGTTCTTAAAGCAAAGGGATTAAATACGGCGGTAGGTGATGAAGGAGGCTTTGCTCCAAACCTAACATCTAACGAAGAAGCTCTTAAAACAATAGTAGAGGCTATTGAAAAAGCTGGATATGTTCCTGGAAAGGATATTATGCTTGCACTTGACGTTGCTGCTACTGAGTTATATGATAAAGAAACGCAGATGTACAATTTATCTGGTGAAGGAAAATCTTATACAAGAGAGCAAATGGTTGATTACTATGCTAATTTAGTTGACAAATATCCAATTATATCTATTGAAGACGGTATGGATGAAGAAGATTGGATAGGCTGGGCTAACTTAACAGAAAAGCTTGGCAAGAAAATCCAATTAGTTGGTGATGATTTATTTGTAACTAATACAGAAAGGTTACAAAGAGGAATTAAAGACGGTGTTGCCAACTCTATTTTGATTAAATTAAATCAAATTGGAACAATAACTGAAACTTTGGATGCTATAGAAATGGCAAAAAGAGCAGGTTACACAGCAGTTGTTTCACATCGTTCTGGTGAAACTGATGACTCGACTATTGCAGATTTAGTTATAGCAGTTAATGCAGGACAAATCAAAACGGGTGCTCCTTCAAGAATAGACAGAGTTGCTAAATATAATCAACTATTAAGGTTAGAAGAAACTCTAGGCAAGGCAGCACAGTACAAAGGACTTGATGTTTTTTACAACATGAAAAAATAGAGAAAAATTTTATGTTCATATAATAAAAGACGACCTATCTAGGTCGTCTTTTATTATATCTATAAGTCTTTTAAGACTGAGCATTTAACTTTTCTTTATACTCCTCAGAAGAAGGATCATCTTCAAGCTTCATGATTGTAAACCCAGTAAATCCGGCTATCATTGAAACTATTGGACTTAATAAATTAAAGAAAGCGTACATCCAATATGCACCTGTAGCTACGCCTAAAAATTTTGACATTGTAGCTCCGCAAGTATTCCAAGGAACTAAAGCTGATGTAACAGTTCCGGAGTCTTCAAGTGCACGTGATAGATTTCGAGGAGCTAAACCACGTTTTCTATACTCATCTTTATACATTTTACCAGGAAGTGCTATAGATATATATTGATCTCCTGTTAGGATGTTTATAAATAAACAAGAAACCAAAGTTACAAATATTAGAGAGCCAGTACTTTTTGCAAAAGCAAGAAGTGTTTCTGCTATACAGCTAAGCATACCAGTTTTTTCTAGTACTCCCCCAAATGTAAGTGCGCACATTATGAGTAGGATTGTATTCATCATACTCATCATTCCACCACTAGACAACAATTTATCTACCATAGCATGGCCTGTTTCGGATGTTACTCCATCCATAAGAACATTAAACGCATCAACTAGATTTGTTTTTTGGAATAAAAGTGCAGCTATAAATCCTAATCCTGTACCAGCTAAAAGACCAGGAATTGCTGGAATTTTCAAAGCAACCATAGTTATGACTGCTACTGGAACTAATAGAAGTAAAGGATTAATGTTATAATTAGCATTTATTGTATCTAAAATAGAATTTAGAGAGCTAGTATCAAGCTCCTTGCCAGCAAATTGAAATCCTATTATAGTAAATATTACTAATGTTATACCATATGAAATAGAAGTTGTTTTAAACATATGCTTAATATGGTCAAACAATGTAGCGCCTGAAACAGCGGGAGCTAGGTTTGTAGTATCGGATAAAGGAGAAAGCTTGTCTCCAAAATATGCTCCAGATATAATTGCACCTGCAGCCAATCCTTCTGGTATGCCTAAACCTTTTGCAACGCCTACTAGTGCGATACCAACAGTTCCTGCTGTAGTCCAAGAACTTCCTGTAGCTAAAGAAACTACGCTACATAAAAGAACAGTAGCAACTAGGAAGAATGTAGGTGATAATATTTTTAAGCCATAGTATATTAGCGTAGGTACTATACCGCTTACTATCCATGAACCGATTAATGCTCCTATTATTGCAAGTATTAATATAGCTTGCATAGTGCTCATTATTGATTCTATAATACCCTGTTCAATTTCTGACCATTTAGAACCTAAAAATACAATTGCCATAGCTGCTGCAATTATTGATCCAATAATAAGTGGAATGTGAATACTTATGTCAAGAACTAAGACTGAGTATGCTAAGACTGCGATTGTTAAAATAATTGGTATGATTGAAATTAAAAAGGTCGGTTGTTTCTTTTTTTGATTATTATTCATTTGCTATCCCTCCATTTGTTCTGTTAATTTTACATTTTTATTCATAATATAAAAAAATGGCCAAAATTTTCATATTATGATAATACGAATCGTATGCTAGCATAAAAACGTTTTCGTTTTACTATTTTATCATAAAAAAATATCCTTGTAAACAAAAAAATATGTGATGTATGATATATTTATGTAATTCATTACATAAATATATGTGTTTTTATTCATTTTTCAGCAAAAAAAGAAATAATTATTTATTCGTAAAATAGTATTAAAAATAATTATTCTATTTATTTAAAATAAATTTAATATCTTGTTGATTTTATATATACTCTATGATATAATTCATATGTTAAAAAGATATATAGCATTTGAAAACGCTATAATGCTAATCTTTGATTAGCATAAACACTTATACAATAAGTTAGGAGGTGGCAGGTATATGAAAATAGCAATTATGATATTATTGATTCTTGCTAGTTTGGTTTTAATTGCCAGTATATTATTACAATCAGGTAAAGAGGCTGGAATGTCAGGTAGCATAGCTGGTGGCGCAGAATCAATATGGGGAAAAAATAAAGGTAGAAGCTTTGAAGGTAAATTGGAAAAGGCTACAACTATATCAGCAATAATATTTGTTGTGGCATCGTTGATACTAGTGGCAATTCAATAATCTTGGATTAAAAAAAGAGGAGAGAACATCTGGTTTTTTCATCTTTTTTAATTATAGGACATAAATATATGATATATTATATATAATTATGATATACTATATATGATGTTTATTAATAATAAAAACGATTTTAATTTGATATTGAAATCAAAAACTTTCAGATTAAAAAAATTAATTAACTTTTGGAGGAACTTTTTTAAATGGATTCTTTACTTATTATAGCTCCTATTGCGGGAGTTGTAGCGCTATTATATGCGTTTTTCAAGGCATCTACTATTAACAAGGTTGATGCTGGAAATGATAGAATGAAAGAGATAGCTTCTTATATTCAAGAGGGAGCTATGGCATTTCTATCAAGAGAATACAAAACATTAATCACTTTTGTAGTAGTTATATTTTCGATTCTTTTCTTTGCAACAAATTGGCAAACAGCAGTAAGTTATTTGCTGGGTTCACTTTTCTCAATATTAGCAGGATATTTTGGGATGAGAGTTGCTACAAAGGCAAATGTTAGAACAACAAATGCTGCAAGAGAATCTGGAATGAACAAAGCTTTAAATGTAGCATTCTCTGGCGGAACAGTTATGGGAATGATAGTTGTTGGCTTTGGTTTGTTCGGAGCAGGACTTCTTTGGATGATTTTCAAGGAGGATCCAAATGCGGCAAATTATTTGACAGGCTTTAGCTTTGGTGCATCATTTGTTGCTTTATTTGCACGTGTTGGCGGCGGTATATATACTAAAGCTGCAGACGTTGGAGCTGACCTTGTTGGTAAGGTTGAAGCCGGCATACCAGAGGATGACCCAAGAAACCCAGCTGTTATTGCAGACAATGTTGGAGATAATGTTGGAGACGTTGCAGGTATGGGCGCAGACTTGTTAGAATCTTATATAGGAGCTATTATTTCATCAATAACATTAGGAGCTGTTGCTTATGCTGATGGAAAAGGAATTTTATTTTCGTTTTTAGTTTCATCAGTAGGGATACTTGCATCAATAGTTGGAACTATGTTTGTTAGAGGTAAGGAAGGTGGAAATCCTCAAAAAGCTTTAGATATGGGAACATATGCAAGCTCTGTTGTGGTAATTATTGCTTCATTCTTTTTGAGTAAATACATATTGAGTGATTTAAAACCATTCTATGCAATAGTCATAGGACTTTTAGTTGGAATCATAATTGCAAAAATTACAGAGTACTATACTTCTGGAGATTATAATCCTGTTAAGAGTATAGCAAAGCAATCAGAAACAGGACCTGCAACTACAATAATTAGCGGATTGTCAGTAGGTATGCAGTCTACAGCATATCCTGTCATTGTTTTAGCAATTGGGATTATAGCTGCTTATTCATTTGGTGGCGGATTGTTTGGTATAGCACTTGCTGCGGTTGGAATGCTTTCAACAACAGGTATGACAGTAGCAGTTGATGCTTATGGTCCAATATCTGACAATGCCGGTGGTATAGCAGAGATGTGTGAATTACCTCATGGAGTTAGAGAAATCACAGATAAGCTTGACTCTGTTGGAAACACAACAGCGGCTATTGGAAAAGGATTTGCAATAGGTTCAGCGGCTTTAACAGCTCTTGCACTATTTGCTTCATATATTCAGGTTGTAGGAATTACAAGTATTAGCTTAACAGATCCAAAGGTTATAGCAGGAGTATTTATAGGAGCGATGTTGCCATTCTTATTCTCAGCTTTGACGATGAGTGCAGTAGGTAAAGCTGCATTTTCGATGATTGAGGAGGTAAGAAGACAGTTTAGAGAATACCCTGGAATTATGCAGGGCACTGAAAAACCAGATTATGCTAAGTGTGTTGATATAAGTACATCTTCATCTTTAAAAGAGATGATAGTGCCAGGACTTTTAGCTGTTTTAGTACCATTGTCAGTAGGTTTCTTGCTTGGAACAGAGGCGTTGGGAGGATTATTAGCAGGTGGATTAGTTACAGGTGTCTTGATGGCTATAATGATGTCAAATGCAGGTGGAGCTTGGGATAATGCTAAAAAATACATTGAATCAGGCACTCATGGTGGAAAAGGCAGCGAAGCTCATAAAGCAGCAGTTGTTGGAGATACAGTTGGAGACCCATTCAAGGATACTTCAGGACCTTCAATCAACATTCTAATCAAGCTAATGACTGTAGTTGCACTGGTGTTTGGACCAATTATAGCACAATACGGCGGAATTTTATTAGGCATTTTAAAATAAATAATTTTTAGAAATTAAATGAGGCAGAAGAAGCTATGAAAGGCTTCTTCTGCTATTTTATATAATCTTTAAAAATATAAAATTACTGAGCTTTTTGTGAAAATCTAAAGGTTTCGGTTTTTTTGTTTCATTTTTTGCTGCCTTGCATATAATGTAGTGTTGCATTCGGGATTAATATTGATAAAATTTATAAACTCTATACATATTTATTATATCTTTTTGCTAGATTTTAAATATGTATTTATTTTTAAAATGG
>DCPV01000159.1:0-12771 GCA_002323775.1 Firmicutes bacterium UBA1535
TAAATTTATAATTTTATTATTAAAAAATAACAAACCTTAATCAGGCTTATTATTTTTATTTTTTCATAAAAAGACTTTACAATTACATTGAAATATTATATATTTTATATTGACACTTATATTGACACTTGATATATAAATTCTTAAAACTTTTTATAAAAAGCTTTGATTTATATATTTTATCAAAAAATTCTAGTAAGTTTTTAATTGAGAATTAGTGCCATACATATTTCATCTATAACAAGTAAGCAACATTGTATTGCTATTAAATTAGTTTGGAGGAAAAACTATATGAAAATTGTATACCGTATATTGTTCATTTTACACATATTTGTAGGATTAGGAGCTATGGGCGGGGGAATGATGGCTATTTTAAACCCTCATAGTCCTTTTGGAATAACTTTAAAAAATTCACCTTTCACCAGTTTTCTTATACCAGGAATAATTTTATTTACAGTTATTGGTCTAGGGAATATTATAAGTGCTTTAGTAATCTATTATAAACCATGGTTTCATGGATATGTCAGCAGTGTGTTTGGTTGGGCACTTGTGATTTGGATTGTTGTCCAATGTATCATGCTTGAATCAGTTGTAGCTCTACACATAATATACTTTATTATTGGTCTAATTCAAGGCACATTAGCAATGGTTATTCTATTTAATCAGCGTATGTTTCCAGCTAACATTATTCTTTATTTTTATAAAAAAATATGCAATAAATGACTCAGACAGTAGAGCATATGCCTTTTATAAAATAATTTAAAAATAGCAGCTTTTTAAATGCTAAACTTTTAACAGATTTTAATTGATATAATTAACAAAAATAATATAAATACACAGGAGAAATTATATAATGAGTAAAGATATTTACGAAAATCCATTGATAACGAGATATGCAAGCAAAGAAATGACCTATGTCTTTTCTGATAATAAGAAATTTACAACATGGAGAAAGCTGTGGATTGCCTTAGCAGAAGCAGAAAAGGAATTAGGATTAAATATAACTGATGAACAAATTAATGAAATGAAAGAAAGTTTACATAATATAGATTATGTGCTCGCTGCACAAAAAGAAAAAGAATTCAGACATGATGTTATGGCACACATCCATACATTTGGAACAGCTTGCCCTAAGGCTATGCCTATAATTCACTTAGGTGCAACAAGTATGTATGTAGGTGATAATACAGATATAATTGTAATGAGAGAAGCATTATTGATAATTAAAAACAAATTATTAAATCTAATAAATGTATTGTCACAATTCTGTTTAAAATATAAAGATGTTCCAGAACTTGGATTTACCCATTTTCAACCTGCTCAATTAACTACAGTAGGTAAGAGAGCAAGTCTTTGGTTACAAGACTTATACATGGATTATGAACAATTAGAATTTTGTATTAGCAAATTAAAGCTTAGAGGAGTTAAGGGAACAACCGGAACACAAGCGAGCTTTATGAGCTTATTCGAAAATGACAATGAAAAGGTTAAAAAACTAGATAAAATGATAGCTGAAAAAATGGGGTTTGAAAGTTCGTTCCATTTAACAGGACAAACATATTCAAGAAAGCTTGATACAATAGTTGCAAATGTATTGTCTGGAATAGCACAAAGCTTGCACAAGGCAACAAATGATATCAGAATACTTCAAAGCTTAAAGGAAATAGAGGAGCCATTTGAGAAAAGTCAAATAGGTTCATCTGCTATGGCATATAAGAGAAATCCTATGAGAAGTGAGAGAATAGCTTCATTATCAAGATTTATAATTTCAAATACTGCAAATATGGAAAATACAGCTGCAACTCAATGGTTAGAAAGAACGCTTGATGATTCTGCAAATAGGAGATTAAGTATACCACAGGGATTTTTGGCATGTGATGCAATATTGGGTATTGCGATAAATATCTTTAATGGAATGGTAGTAAACGAAAAAGTTATAGAAAAACATATAAAAGAAGAATTGCCGTTTATGGCTACTGAAAATATTATAATGGAATGTGTAAAAAGAGGAGGGGATAGACAAGAGCTTCATGAGGAGATAAGAACTTTGTCAATGCAAGCAGGGGAGCAAGTTAAAAAATTCGGCAATCCAAATGACTTGTTAGAAAGAATGTCTAATAGTAAGCTTATAAATTTATCACAAGAGGAAATAAATTTGATTGTCAATCCTAAAAACTTTATAGGCAGAGCTCCTGAACAAGTTGTAGATTTCTATGAAGAAGTTATAAAAAATTTATTAGAACAAAATAAAGCTGAATTAGGAATTGAAATTGAATTAAATGTTTAAAGAAGTTGAAGTTTAAAATTGTTATAAAGTTTATAAATTATTAAAGTTATAATTGTTGATAGGAATTTTAAAGATTATTTTATATATGAATGACTATGTAAATTATTTTATAATTAAATCCAGCAAATTTAAGTTCAAGAAACTAAATTTGATTTATGTAAAATTTTTATGGACAAACTTAACTTTTAATTGTATAATTGGAATATCTCATAAAGTTTGACATTCATCTATGTTTATTTATGAGATATTTTTGGAAATATATATTATGTCACAAAATAATAATTTTGTGACATATATGGCATAGAAAATCGAAAATACGAGGCTTAAATTTGACTTTTAATGCGTTTGAATTGTTTTCATGACTATTTATATCAAAATTAATCTATAGTTGTTTAAAATTGATTTATTTCCCTTGAAATCATTTTGCACTAATAATTTTAGTTTTCTAGCCTTTGTATCACTATTTAACTTTAATATATTCAAGTTAATGATAAATTAAAAGCTTTTTTTCTATAATTTTGATTTAAAAGCTTTTTATACTTGGCATTTATCATTAATAAAATTTATTCTTGTTTGTAGAAAATAAATTTTATTTAATATTAGAAATCATATATTAAAAAATATAAATATTTAGGAGAATTATTATGGAATACAATTATTATGAATTAGCACCCTCCCCTATGTGTGATTTTTTAGAATATCTTATCTCAATTAAAGGTAAATCACCTAAAACTGTTCATGAGTATTTTTTAGATTTAAGAACATTTCATAGATATTTGTGCCTTAGATATAAGCTCGTGCCATCAAATTCTATTTTTGAAGAAATAGATATATTTTTAATTAACTTAGATATTATTAAAAAAGTTAATCTATTTGATTTGCACGCTTTTATTTCGTTTATTGATAAGGAAAGAGATAATTCTAACCGAACAAAGGCTCGAAAAGTAGCATGTTTAAAATCTTTTTACAGGTATCTTTATAATATAATGAACATTATAAGTGAAAATCCAGCTGATAGACTTGAAGCCCCTAGACCTAGCAAAAGATTACCTATATATTTGTCCCTTGAACAATCAAAAGCTTTATTAGAAGCTATTGATGGACAACATAAGCTTAGAAATTTTGCTATAATAATGATTTTTTTAAATTGTGGTGTTCGATTATCTGAAATCGTCAGTATTGATTTAAACAATTATAAGAACGAAACACTTACTGTTATAGGTAAAGGTAACAAGGAGCGTACAATTTACTTGAATTCTGCATGTATAAAATCTATAGAAGAATATCTTGATGTTAGAGATATCCCAATTGCAGGACATGAGCAAGCTATGTTTTTGAGTAATCGCAGAACAAGAATATCTCAAAGGGCTATACAGCATCTTGTTGAAAAATATTTGGTTGCTGCAGGTCTTGGTGACAATAAATTTTCACCGCACAAGCTTAGACATACTGCCGCTACCCTAATGTATCAGTACGGAAATGTTGATATCGTAGCACTTCAAGATATATTGGGTCATGAAAGTGTTGCCACAACACAAATATATACGCATATCAACGATGAAAGATTAAAGCAAGCAATTAAGAGCAATCCTCTTAGCACATATATGGATGATATCAAAAATGATGATAGCAAGTAAAAATTATAAGGATAGTCTTTAAACAGATTTCAATTTTTATTATATATATAAGATATGGTAGATAAGTTATGTTTAGATATCATATCTTATATTATACGTATTGTGTAATACTATAAAAACTGATTTTAGCATATCAATTAATTGATTAATTTACACAATATCCACAATTTATGTCAAATGGCATAATAAGTAGTTTTTGAATTTCCTTAAAATAATTTTCAAAAAACCATTTAATTGCTTTTCCATAATTTTCTTTGTTATCAAATTCCCAATATGAAAAATATTTTACACATTTCACTATTTTCGTAAGTTCTCTTGGCGGATCTCCAAGCTCAACTCCGTCTATAGTATAAAATCTCTTTATATATTTAATGTCGATACAGCCGAGCTGCTGTTTTTGTTTATCTATAATGCCTAATATAAATTCTTCAAATTCATTAAACTTATCAGGTTTGACCTGGAACAATTTAATCTCAGAAAAATTATTTTTCATCTCTTTCACCTCATATTATATAAATTTATTTGATAAAAATATTTATTTACTATTCTCATATAATGACAGAACATTTATATTTTGTCAACGCTTTTATAATTCGTTTAATAATTTCTTTTTATTCATTACAAAATATTCCTTTATATTTTAATAGTATTAGAGATACTATTAGTATATAGGTATTAACAGTGTATCTCCGGGGTATATTTCACTGTTGGTTATTTTGTTTAGTTTCTCTATTGTATGTATAAAATCATCTATCCTTAGATTATTGTTAAATTGAGACGCTATTTTCCATAAGCTATCCCCTTTTTCAACATATACACGTTCGAATTTAAGTGCATTTGCTGAATATACTTTTGTAAATGATGATATTATCATAAATATTATAAGACTTATTATTAGAACTAATGAAAACATAAAAACTCTAAATCTTTTAATATTTGTCACTCTGTATTTATTTAGTATTATCATTTTATTTCCTCTCTCTTATAGCTTTCAGCTATATTTTTATATAATATATTTACCATTTCTATTACAGCAAATTTTCGAATGTTTGTTTGGTATATTTTTATAATATCAGAACGTTTGTTCCTTGTCAATACTTTTTTGAAAAATTTCCAAACAATTGTTTGATTTTTATTTTATTTTATGTTATAATATAAAATAAAATAAAAAAATATTGAAATTACAATAAAAATAATAAATATATAATAGATGAAAGGTAATGGTGAACATTATGGCTTATGAAGATTTAAGTGGAATTCAGATAAAGATATTAGAGTATATAAAAAAGGAACTGTCTACAAGAGGATATCCCCCATCTGTTAGAGAGATGTGTAAGGCAACAGGATTAAACTCTACTTCTTCTGTTCATGCACATTTGACAACTCTTGAGAAAAAAGGATATATAGTTAAGGGTAGCAATAAAATGCGTGCAATTGAAGTTACAGATATTGATAATCCATATGCGGACTTACCAAAGCAAGAGGTGGTTTATCTGCCTATCTTAGGAAATGTAGCAGCTGGTTCACCTCTACTCGCTGTTGAAAATGTAGAGGATTTGCTCCCTGTCTCAATAGACTTTATCGGTAATAGTGAATCTTATGTATTAAAAATTAAAGGTGACAGCATGATTGAAGCTGGGATATTGGATGGAGATTATGTTGTTGTCAATAAACAAAATGTTGCTAAAAATGGCGATATTGTAGTTGCACTATTAGATGATTCTGCAACTGTTAAGACATTTTATAAGGAAAAGAATCACATTAGATTGCAGCCTGAAAACAGCTCAATGGAGCCAATAATAGTTAAAGAAGTTAGTATTTTAGGTATTGTTAAAGGACTTGTTAGAAGATACAAATAGTATTAGTGGATTACTTTATAAAAATCCGTTTTAAGAAATATATAATATACAATAAAAAGAAAGCATCTAATCTCTGCATTGATTTTTGTATATATTGTATCACTTGCAGTAGATGTATAGGTAAATACATGGAAAAAATATTGCTTTTTAATGAAATAGAGCAAATAGAAAAACATATTGATAAATATAGTATGGAACATATAATTAATGGTCAAATTGGTAAATTTGAAAGTCATGCTAGATTTAATTTATTATCCTTTGATTGGCATGATATTGATGCTCCTCAGGAACTTCCATCACAAATTATTATTCATTTTAGTGATAGAAACATATTTTTTATTTGTGAAAATGAACGAAGCTTTGAAAAAGTTCATAAGTTATTTAAAAAAGATGATTCAATTGAAAAAATGATATACAACTTCTTTGCGGGTCTAATAAAAGAAGATACAAATTATTTAGAGACTTTAGAAGAAGAAATAACCGAAACAGAAGATGATTTACTCACTAACTCAAAGAAAGAATGTACTAAAGAAATTATTAGATATAGGCGTGAATTATTGCAACTAAAAAAATACTATGAGCAGTTAAATAGGATTTTTGAAGGGCTTGTTCAAAATGAGAACAATCTAATATCTGAAGATAGTCTTAGATATTTTAATATTTTAGATAGCAGAATTGACAGGCTATTTTCTAATGTTCTAAATATAAGAGATTATGTAACTCAAGTTCGTGAAGCCTATCAAGCACAAATAGACATTGAACAAAACAACTTGATGCGTGTGTTTACTGTTATAACTTCAATATTTCTACCTTTAACTTTAATAGTTGGATGGTATGGAATGAATCTTCAAATGCCTGAATTCTCTTGGCAGCATGGATATACATTTGTTATTGGATTAAGCATATTAATAACCATAATATGTTTAATAATATTTAAACGTAAAAAATGGTTTTAGAATTAAATCATAAAAATTAATAAGCGTCATTTGCTTGTCATTGATAAAGTTTAAACCCAAATACCATGAACAAAAGTTCTGGTCATTTGGGTTTAGTTGTATTTTAACTGTATAAAAATCTTTATTATATTTACTTATCAAATAGAATTAGTATTATAAAATCAATATTCTATTTACCCCATTTGATTGTGTAACTACCTTTATGACTTTTTGCTTCAATGCTTATTTTATATTTTCCAGCTTCACTTAATTTTACGGTAAAATTAGATGTAGGAATATTATGGCCTTCATAAGCTATATTTTCATTATCATCTTTTATAAGTAAGTCTATTTTTCCTTCTTCTGTTTTTATATCAACAGAAACAACGCATGTATCCCCTTCATTTACAGTTATGTTTTTATTTTTGTTACCTGAAAACTTCGCATATTTCATCGACATTGAAGATAATGTATTATTCTCAATTGAGCCAATTGTGAATTGACTCCCATATGTACATCCAGCAAAGCTAATAGATATTATTAATACTAAAATAATTAAAATAATTTTTTTCATTATTTAATTCTCCTCTACTCATTTATTTTATTAAATTTTTTATATTGATTTATTTTTGACATATATCTATAATATTGTATTATTAGAAAAATTGCTATAGGCAATAATGCAATTATTCCAAACACATTAAAAGAATGAGTGCAAATAAAAGCAAGCATTAACAAATCAATTATTAATAAGTATAAATTCATATTTTGAAAAGGTTTATAATAATTGATTAAATCTTCATAATTGCTATAAATATTAAATGGTTTACCATCTCTCTTTTTTTCAATTATCAGTATTTCCTTATTAAAATTACCAGGAGATGTAGAGATTTGTCCTATACCTCTGCTATATGGACGCCAAGATATTTTTCCTATTGAGTAATTTAGATTAATATTTTTGGTAAAAACATTATATCCCATCTGTTCTAAGAATAATTTATATTCGTCTATTTGCTTGTTAGATTTATTGCCTACAAATTCTAAGCAATATTCATATTCATTAATATTAGATGTTTCAAATTCATACTTTAATTTTTTTGTATCTATTAATCTATATCCGAGGCTTGCCATATTATTTAACCATTTTTCTTGAGCGTCTATAAAGCTAAAAAAGTATCTATATTTCTTTATTATCATTTATATTTCCTCCTACTATTTTATTAGCGATACTATATATCTGTTTAAGCCTATTTAACTCAATCTCTGAAATTTTTTTACCATCTTCTGTTATTAAATATTCTTTTTTCCCACCACTATCCTCACTATATAGTTTAATCCATCCTTTTTTTGTCAATGTATTTATAGCACCATATAATGTCCCGGCTCCTAATAAAAGTCTTCCATCTGTTTCTTTTTCAATGAATTGCATAATTCCATATCCATGATTGGGTCTATATAATGATAATAAAATAAAAAAAGTTGTTTCAGTCAATGCACCACCTTTAATATTGTCTCTCATCCTTATCCTCCATTATTACAGTATACTTTATATCGTTTACTGTAATAGCAGTATATCACTAAACGTAATAGTTGTCAATAAAAAATTCTGATAATATTTTTATCAGAATTTTTTATATTTTATAGGTTTTTAATTTCATTATTAATTCTATCAAATCTTTCATCAGAAAGTAATGCACCTTTTGTTTCTACAACAGCTGATGAAACTAAGTTTGCAATCTTTACTGATTTTTCCATGTCATATTTTTTGTAGTAGCAAGCCATGACCGAACCTATATGTGCGTCCCCTGCTCCTATTGTATCTATTTGCTTTACTTTTACTGCGTCAATATGACTTAATTTTCCATTTTCGTAATAACAAGCGCCTTTGCATCCACAGGTTACTACAATTATATTATTTGTTAATTTATGCAAGCATTTAACTGCTTCAATTAACTCAATTTTATTGGTAAATTGATATGCTTCATCATCATTTAGGTGCAATATTGGCGAAAGCTTGAATATTCTATATAATAATTCTGTAGGTATAGAATTAATTCTTGGGCCTGGAGCAAAAAACACTGGTATATTTTTATTTTTTTCTAAAAAATCTACTATTTCAGAGCCTGTATCATCTTCTATTTCAAGTCCGCAGATGTAGATTGCCTCTATTTGTGATGTATCTATTTCTTCAAGCCATTCTTTATGTATTAAATATTCTGCACCATGGTTAGATATGAATGTTCTTTCTCCAGATGGTTCGATGAAGCAATAACAACAGCCATTATCCATATTAGGTGTTGGTACTGGTGTTGAAATATTTCTTGCTTCTAATTCTTTTCTGACAAAATCACCGTATATTCCAGTTCCTACCGGTGAAAATAATACATATGGGACATCAAAATGTCTTAAAGTATCTGATACATTGTAGGCACAACCACCGAGTGACATTTCCTGAGTTATGACATTGACATCTTGTCCAGTGCCAGGCAAATAATTAACATTTATTATAATATCAACAACCGTTGAACCTATTACTAATATTTTTTTCATTATTATGTCATGCACCTATGTACAAAATGCCATGAAAACTTTGTGCAATGTACAAAGTTTGCTAAAGACAAATTCGGTGCATACCCTTTCGTTATTTATAATTTTTTTGAACATTAAATTTCAATGCTATTTATTATTCTAATTATATTCATAATCTTGGTTTATTCATGGAAACAAGCTCTAAAAATCTTTTCTGAGATGGCAATCCTGATACTTTTTCTTTTAGGGCGAAGTTCTTGTCAAATGCTTCTGACTTTTCCTTGTCTATTTCATATATTTCACCCTCAAAGAATCTACCTTTACACTCAGCAAGAGCACCTGCAACTAACTCACAAGCGAGTAAAGGCACTGCGTATGTATTCTGCCATGTTCCTATAGAATAGGTTTGTGCACCGACAAATCCTACTCTTTTATAAAACTCAGGATCACCAAAAATCAAAATAGCTTTATATCCCAAATCCTTAGCTATAATTTTTGTATGCTCAATCAATTTTGAACCTATTCCCTTGCCTTGATATTCAGGCAAAACTGAAACAGGTCCAAAACATAATACAGGATATTTTTTATTATCATCACCAAAAATATAAGTTTCTATATACATGATATTTCCAACTATTCTATTATCATCAACTGCAACATAATCTAATTCTTTCACAAAAGCTGGTGAATTTCTCATAATATGTACAAGATAATGCTCATCGCATCCGGGACTATGATGATTCCAAAATGCTTCTCTTGTGACTGTTTCAACTTCTTTATAATCCTTTTCTTGCTCTTTCCTTATTATTATATTCATTTCTAATACTCCTCAAAATAATTTGCGTTTCAAAGTAAGTTTAAAAAATAAATTTCTATAAATATTATGCAGGAGGAGTAACACTCCTCCATTAGACTTGCAAATTAGGTATTTATTTAAAAGTTTTACTTATTATTTAATTTTATTTCTATATTGTCATGCTCAAGCATTTTCTGCAAGGATATCATAACTCCTAGCTTAGAATGGTCATAAAACAATCCGCCTTGAATATATGCTATATATGGCTCTCTTATTGGCGCATCTGCACTTAGTTCTATTGAAGAACCTGATACAAAAGCACCTGATGCCATTATTACTTGATTTGTATAACCCGGCATATCCCAAGGAACAGGAGTAACGTGAGCATCTACAGGTGATGCAGCTTGTACTGCTTCACAAATTTTTATGACTAAGTCAGGATTATTAAATTTGATTGCTTGAATTATATCACTTCTATCATCATCAAGCTTTGGAGTTATTTCATAACCAAGAGAATTAAAAACTGCTCCGAATAGAATAGCGCCTTTTAGAGCCTCACTTGTTATATGTGGTGCAAAAAATAAACCTTGTAGTGTATTTCTTGTAGTACCAAAGGTCAAGCCGATTTCCTTGCCTACTCCAGGGGCTGTTAGTCTATTTGCAATTCTGTCGATTATAGCTTTTTTACCCGCAATATATCCGCCAGATAATGCAATTCCACCACCCGGATTTTTAATTAGTGAGCCTACTACAACATCTGCTCCGATATCTGATGGCTCTATAGTGTCTACAAATTCTCCATAGCAATTATCCACCATTATGTAAATGTCGGGACAAGTCTCTCTTATTTTCTTAATAGCTGCTTTGATTTTTTCCATTGTAAATGCCGGTCTAAAGCTGTAACCAGTCGAACGTTGGAACATCAATAGCTTTGTTTTTTCTGTTATAGAATTAATACAAGCTTCAATATCTATACTATAATCTTCTTTTAAAGCTATTTCCTTATATATAATTCCAACTTCTTTTAAATTGCCCGGCTCGTCATTTTCTTCTCCAAGAACAGTTAGAAGTGTATCATAAGGCTTCCCTGTTACTGCAATGACTTCATCTCCATGTTTTAATATACCGGATAATGTCAAATATAAAGCATGTGTTCCTGAAGCGATTGACGGTCTAACCAAAGCGTCCTCAGTATGAAATACTGAAGCAAAAATGCTTTCAACCTTTTCTCTACCTATATCGCCATAGCCATAACCAGAATTCCAATAAAAATGAGTGTAATCTAACCTGTTTTCCTGCATCGCTGATATGACCTTGTACTGGTTATATTCTCTTGTTTTATCTATACTTGGAAAATATGTTTCCTTAACTTCTGATTCAATTTTTGTGACATAATCATAAACTTTCTTAGAAATGCCAAATTGTTTACATAATATTTCTTCTGTTAACATTTTTACCTCTTTTTATAATTTTATATAAATTTCTCATAGTTTGTAGCAATTCAATTGAGTACATATAGAATAATTACTATCATTAGAATTTCTCGTATATATTTGTAATAGAATTAAATCTCTTAAAAAAACGATGTTTCTTGTGATGTAATTGTGTTTATATTTGAAATAATATCAAAGCTTCTAATCTATATCTATGGTGTTATATATATTTTCTATTATTAAATCGATATCACTTAAATTTGTCAAATCAAACCATTGTATACTTTTATCTGCCTTAAACCATGTGAATTGTCTTTTTGCAAAATGTCTTGTATTTGTTTTTAAGGTTTCTATCGCTTCTTCCTTTGTTACCTTACCATCTAAATAATCTATGATTTCTTTATAGCCTATTCCTCTCATAGAAGTCAAATTCATAGTATATCCTTTATCTAGCAATGCTCTAACTTCATCTATAAGACCATCTTCAATCATCAAATCCACTCGTTTATTAATTCTTTGATATAAGATATCTCTTTCCATCTCAAGTCCTATTATTTTATAGTCATATTTATTGCTTGGCTTTCTTATGTCCGTACTCATATCTGAGAATTTTTTTCCCGTTATATGACATACCTCTAATGCTCTAATTACTCTTTTTACATTATTCTTATGTATCTTTTCACATGCCTTTGGATCTATAGCTATTAGAAGCTCGTAAAGCTTATCTGTACCATGTTCTTCATAATAATCTGTATAGTATTTTTTAATTTTTTCATCAGATTTTACTGTACCAAAATCCAAATCATAAAGTAAAGAATTAAGATAAAGACCGCTACCGCCAATGATTATAGGAAGTTTGCCCTTACTGTGAATTTCTTCAATATGTCTTTCTGCCATCTTCTGAAATTCTGAGACAGAGAATTCTTCATCAGGCTCAATCAGATTAATCATATGATGCTTTATACCACAGGCTTCTTGCTCTGTAACCTTTGCAGTACCAATATCCATATATTTATACACCTGCATTGAATCAGCAGATATGATTTCGGTATTAAATTTTTTTGCAAGCTCAATAGATACATAGGTTTTTCCAACAGCAGTAGGACCTACTATAACTAAAATTTTATTATTTATTTAACTCACGTTCCTTGTATAATATATTTAGGTTGATAATGGCAACCCATAACCATTAATTATAACTGTATTCTCTCAAACATTCTTTCTACTTCGTATCTTGTCATCTTTATAATTGTTGGGCGTCCATGCGGACAGGTATAAGGGCTTTTTGCATTTGA
>DCPV01000159.1:12948-20785 GCA_002323775.1 Firmicutes bacterium UBA1535
TGCATTTGATAAGTCCTCAATAAGCCTTTTAATTTCCATACTATGCAAATTATCCCCTGCTTTAACCGATTTGACACAAGCATTTTTAATAATCTTCCTCATTTCAATTTCAAGACTACTATTTTTTTTCACTTCTTTTATTGAATCTAAAACAGTCAAAAACAAATCCTTAACATTCATATCAACAAAGATAAGCGGTATACTGCTTATCAATATATCATTATTTCCAAAGCTTTCAATAGGTATGCCTATTTTCTCAAAAAAATCCTTATTGCTTATTGCTAAATAATAATCCTCATAGGACATATTAATTACTTCCGGTATTAATAATTCCTGCAATACAATTCTTCTGTTTTCTATTTGGTCTAAATACATTTCATAATTTATACGCTCATGAGCTGCGTGCTGATCTATCATATAAAACTCATTTGTCAGAATACTTTCACACAAGATATATGTACTAAATAACATCCCTATTACTTTTAGCTGTGATATAGTTGTTTTATCATCAATAGCTTTATCTGAAGAATTAATAATATCTAAATTATCAGTGAATTTAAGAGTTTCAGTTTCTTTTACAGTATCAGATTTATTTGTAGTCTCTATAAAATCTAAATCTATATTTTTATTAGAATATTCAATTTTCTTAAAATCTTCTATAAAATCTGAAGATTTATTCATAGAATAATTAGAAACCTCTCCAGTATAATCAATAATTTTTACACTATCTTTTTCAATAGTATCATTTGCATTATAATTAGTTTTATTATCGGTAACTGTATAAATATTATTATCTGCTTCTTCATAAAACAGTAATTTTTCATTAAATTTACTAATAGAAGATGGATTTTTAACAACAATTTCACTTCTAACTTCTTTTACTAAATTAACACCTCTAAGAGCCTTGTATATAGCCACTTTAAGCTCATTTAAAACTTTTTCTTCATCCTTTATCCTAATTTCTGTTTTTGCCGGATGAACATTTACATCTATCAAGCTTGTATCAATATCAATTTTTATAAAGCAAGCTGGATATTTATCCTTCGGAAGCAAGGTGTGATATGCTGCTTCAATAAAAAAATTAACTCTTTTATGCTTTATAAACCTGTTATTAACAAACAATAGCTGATATTTTCTATTTCCTCTATGATAGTTTAAATTAGTTGTATAGCCAGTAACCTTAATTAATTCACCCTCATAATTTAACTCAATAAGTGAACGTACCATGTCCTTGTCATAAAGGCTTGAGATAACATTGAGCATATTTTCAGACTTAGGTGTTTTAAAAACTGTACCACCATTGTTCATGTACTTAAAGGAAACATTTGTAGAACAAAGTGACAGATTTACAACAATTTCATTGATGGCTGTGCTTTCTGATGTATCGCTTTTTAGGAATTTAAGACGTGCAGGTACGTTGTAGAATAAATCAGTAACAATTATAGTTGTGCCTACAGGGCAGCCGATATCTTCTTTAAGTACAGTTATGCCCCCCTCTATCATAAGCTTGGTTCCTGATATATCATCAGCAGTCCTTGATATAATCTCAACTTTTGCAACAGCCGCTATACTTGCTAATGCCTCACCTCTAAAGCCAAGAGTATGCAAAGTTTCCAAATCATCAGACGTGTTTATTTTACTTGTATAATGACGTTTAAAGGCATCCTCTATTTCGTCTTTTTTTATACCCACGCCATTGTCTGTTATTCTGATATATTTTTTACCACCATTTTTTATCTCAATTACAATTTCATCAGCCTTTGCATCAATAGAGTTCTCAACTAACTCCTTAACTATTGATTTTGGACTTTCTATAACCTCACCAGCGGCAATTTTATTTATAGTGCTGTTATCCAATTGCTTTATCATGTTGGTATACCTTCCTTTCTTGGAAAGATAGATGCAGAGCCACACCCCTACACCTCTAAAATCATATATATTAATATTTAATCTTTATATAGTTTTTGATTTTTTCACTATCTCATTTAACAAATTCATTGCATCCATAGGAGTTAATGAATTTATATCAATATTAGAAATATTTTCTTCCACATAGTTTTTATATTTATTATCGGCTTCAGTATTACCCATATTGCCAAACATTGATAATTGAAATCTATCAGTTACACGCTCTCTTTTTTTGTGAGAAGTAAATGGCTTATTTATATCACTTTCTTCAAGCTGCATTATGATTTCCTTAGCACGATTTATAACCTCTACAGGAAGCCCCGCTAAATTCGCAACTTGGATACCATAGCTTCTATCAACACTGCCTTCTACAATTTTTCTAAGGAAAGTTATTTTATCTCCTGATTCCTTAATTAATATCCTAAAGTTCTTGATAGAATCTATTTTATCCTCTAATTCCGAAAGCTCGTGGTAATGTGTGGCAAACAAAGTCTTCGCCTTTATTTTTTTAGTTATGTATTCAACAACTGACCAAGCTATGCTAAGTCCATCATAGGTGCTTGTACCTCTGCCGATTTCATCTAAAATAAGCAGGCTGTTTTCAGTTGCATTTTTTAATATATTTGATACCTCAGACATTTCAACCATAAATGTGCTTTGTCCTTGAGCTAAATCGTCGCTTGCACCAACACGAGTAAATATCTTGTCCACTATGCAAATATCTGCTTCCTTGGCCGGAATAAAGCTTCCGACATGTGCTAATAGGGTAATTAGTGCAACCTGCCTCATATATGTTGATTTACCTGCCATATTTGGACCGGTTATAATAGACATTCTAAGCTTTTTGTTATCTATCATCGTGTCATTTGGCACAAACATCTCATTTTTTATTAATTTTTCTATTACTGGGTGTCTGCCCTCGATTATATGTATATGATTTCCATTATTTATATTTGGTCGAACATAGTTATTCTTAACTGCCGCTATTGAAAGTGAATTGATACCATCAATTATTGCTATGTCATGAGCAGTGTTTTGAATACGTGTAATTTGCTCCTTAATATATTGTCTAATTTCTAAAAACAAATTATATTCCAGCTTCATAATTTGCTCATCAGCATTAAGGATTTTAGACTCCATTTCTTTAAGCTCCGGAGTTACAAATCTTTCACAGTTCGCTAATGTCTGTTTTCTAGTATAATAATCTGGAGCATTTTTTACATTTGACTGTGTTATCTCTATAAAATACCCAAATATTTTGTTATATCCTATTTTTAAATTTTTAATACCAGTTCTTTCACGCTCTATATTTTGTAAATTAGAAATCCATTCTTTACCATTAACTGATATTTCTTTAATTTCATCAAGCTCAGCATTAAAGCCTGATTTTATCACTCCCCCCTCCTTAACGGATATAGGAGGCTCCTCTACTATTGATTTTTCTAACAATTCAAAAACATCTGATAATATATCAAATCTTTCATAAATTTCTTTTATTAATTCAACTTCAGAAAAAAATAACTCAGACTTAAAATCAGGCAGATTTGATATGGATTGTTTTAGTGCAATTAAATCTCGTCCATTACAGTTACCATAAACAATTCTTCCAATGAGTCTTTCAATGTCATATATTTTCTTCATGTATTCTTTGATGTTGTTAGAAACCATTATATTGTCGTATAATTCTGATACAGCATCAAGCCTTTGATTGATTAAGCTTTGTGATCTTAAAGGTTCTTCTATCCATTTCCTTAAAAGTCTTCCACCCATTGCGGTCATGGTATAGTCAATAACATGATACAAAGTACCTTGTCCCTTTTTTCCACGCATTGTTTCAGTCAGCTCTAAGTTTTTTCGTGTGCTGCTGTCTAATTGTACATAATCTCCAATTTTATAGCTATCAATCTTATTAATATGCTCCAATGATATTTTTTGAGTAGCATAAAGATACTCTAAAAGTATTCCAAGAGACATAATTGTGTTAATATTGTCAGTTATTCCAAATGCGTCAAGAGATATCAAACTATCAAAAGTATCTTTTGATAGTTTATTAAAATGCTTTAATATCAGTTCCTTGTATTCTTCTATTGTATTAATTTTATTTAAGCAGTTAATTTTTGAATCTATAATATCATTATTTATAGTGGAATTTGCAATAATTTCTGATGGATTGATTTTTATGATTTCACCGACAATTGCATCATATAAAGCATTGCTATTATTGGAATGATATTCTGTTACCAACAAATCACCTGTAGATACGTCAACATAGGACATGCCAAAACCACTATTTGTAAGATATAAACTGCACAAATAGTTATTTGACTTATCCTCGAGCATATTTTGGTCAATTATTGTACCCGGTGTGATAACTCTTACAACATCTCTTTTTACTATTCCCTTTGCTGTTGCGGGGTCTTCCATTTGCTCACAAATAGCAACTTTTAGACCATTTTCTATAAGCTTAGGTATATAATTATCAACGGCATGATGAGGAACTCCGCACATTGGAGCTCTTTCATCAAGACCGCAGTCCCTGCCTGTTAATGCTATCTCAAGAACCTTTGAAGCAACTATGGCATCATCAAAAAACATTTCGTAAAAGTCGCCAAGTCTGTACAAAACTATACAATCCTTGTAATTTTCTTTTAATTCCATGTATTGCTGCATCATAGGCGTTAATTTTTGTGACATTAATTTAATCTCCTCTCAATATGGTTTTAAAAAACCATAATCTCGGCTACGTTGAAAAATTAATAATTCTGTTTAATATTATACAATTGTTCCTTCAAGGAAGAAGGTTTTTACAGTATCAATTTTTACATTTACAATTTTACCAATCAAGCTTTTGTCACCTTTAAAGTGAACTAATCTAAAATGCTGCGTTCTTCCAGTTAAATATTCGCCAGAGCTTTTACTTACTTCATCTACTAATATCTTATATGTTTTTCCTATACATTCCTCATTTTTTCTAAGAGCTATAGGATATAACGTGTCTAAAAGATGATTAAATCTCTCGTGTTTCTCATCTTCAGGTATTTGATTTTCCATAGTAGCAGCCTTTGTTCCCTCACGTGGCGAATAAAGGAATGTAAAAGCTGATTCATATTGTACATTTTTAACCAGGTCTACTGTTTCCATGAAGTCATCTGTAGTTTCCCCGGGAAATCCGACAATAATATCAGTTGTTATTGCTACATCAGGTATTTCATGACGTATCTTGTCAGCTAAAGCTATATAATGTTCTCTTGTATATTTTCTGTTCATTTCTTTTAAAATATTGTTGCTTCCTGATTGTACAGGTAAATGAACATGATTGCATATTTTTTCAGATTCCTTTATAGCATTAATTAAATCATCTGATAAATCCTTTGGATGAGATGTCATAAATCTAATAAATTCTATACCATCAATTTTACTAATTTCTCTTAATAATTCTGCGAAACTAAATTCATTTGAAAGATTTTTTCCATAAGAATTGACATTTTGTCCAAGAAGTGTTACCTCTTTACAACCATTTTTAGCTAAATCTCTTATTTCATTTAAGATATCCCCTGGCTCTCTGCTTTTTTCTCTGCCTCTTGTATAAGGAACTACACAATAAGTACAGAAATTGTTGCAGCCATACGTTATATTTACAAGTGCTTTATGCGAATATTTTCTTGCCTTTGGCATATCTTCGTAAATTTTTTCTGTGTTTTCTATTATGCTAACTGCCTTTTCGATATGAGCTTTTTTAATTAATTCAGGCAACTCATGAATATTGTTAGTACCAAAAATTATATCTATAAAAGGGCATTTTTTAAGTGTTTGCTTTCTAACTTCTTCTTTTTGCATCATACATCCACAAACTGCTATAAGCATATTAGGATTTTTTCTTTTAAGTCCTTTTAGTGCTCCGAGCTTGCCAAATACTTTTTGTGCCGCATTTTCTCTAATTAAGCATGTATTTAATATCACTAAATCTGCAGAAGAAATTGCATCCTTATTATCGTTATCTAATTCTTTATATCCTATTGAATTTAACATACCGCTGATTTTTTCAGAATCATGCTCGTTCATTTGACAGCCATATGTTAAAATGTGAAAAGTTCTACTCATTAATTTCCTCCAATGTTACATATCTTCGATTATATCGAAGCATTTAATACCTAAATATTATATCATTCTCGACATATGTTTTCAACAAAAAACAATCTAATTTTTATTTAGACTGTTTTTTTGAATAGCTATCTATATAATTTTTACTTTTGAATATCCATGACAGTACCAATGAAAAATGGAAGTTTTGTTGTATTGTCAATAATAGCATAGACAAATGGTCTGTCTAGTTTTACATATTTTATATTCATGTTCGGAGCTGAAGTAGTATTCATCTCTACTTTTGTGACAGCTCCAGCCTTTGTACCAAGTTCATCAACAGATATAAAAGTTTTGTGAATAACATTTCCAATAAATATATTTCCATTAGTCGAACTGCCAATCTTTGAAAAATCAGCTGAATTTTTATCAAAAGCTGTTGGCATTCCTAGCAAAGACAGCGCATCGTTCATTTTAATAGAATACTCAAAGCTAAATTTCGGTAACTGAGCTGATACTGTTGCAGATTCTGCGTTCGATATAGCAAGCATAAAATCCTCTCCAGTCAATGATGCAATATATTCGTTGATATCTATATCCTCGTTTGGAAGCAATGCAACAAAACTGTATTTTCCGTCCTTGTAATTTTTAATAAATCCTGTAGCCTTTCCAGCATCAATGTATTGACTTTCTTTAGATGACATCATTTCAACCGAGCGTACACTCCCGTTTATTGCATGAAAGATGCTGTCTTTTACACTTTGCTTTTCATAAATGGTATCCCATTCAGCATCAAATGCAAGAGCATTTATCAAATACATAACTGTATTTTTGTCTATTTCATCAAGAATTTTACCAATCATACCATCAGTATTTTTCTTAACCCAATTGTTAATGTCATTCACTGTCTGATTATCAAAGGCTGACTTGTATGTAGCTGCGTTATAGTAGTTAGCATTTGTCTGCAAAAAGTCTTTTTCCACTGTTAATTGGCTTTCATTATCACGAAACCATATAGAATTGGCAATTTTTAGCTTATATTTTTTATCTGACGGAAGATTTTTTACATAACTATAAAGATATTCATTTAGTTCATCAAGCTTAATTTTACCTCCAAGCAATTCTTCCATTTCTTTCTTTGTCTGTCCGTCAGCACCATTTGCAGTCATAGCAAGCGCAAGCATGATTGACAGCGGAGATATAAGTGAATTTTCATTCTCCTTGATTGATTTCTTAAAAACTTTCAGAGAAAAATCTGCATTTGAAGCTATAAATGATTCGTCAAATAGCCTTTCATTTACCTTAGTAGCAGTGATACCATCCAATAAATTCGCTGCCTTTGCTTTAACAGTACAGCCTGTAAAGTTTAGAGCCATTGCACAGAGCAACAACAGACTTAGATAAACTTTTGTTGATTTTTTTATTAATATTTTTTTCATCCTATCCTCCAATTCTATAAGAATACTAATTTTGTATTAATCAACGCTATAAACTATAGCCGCTTTTTTGATTAACTCAACGAGTTCAAGCCTATATTTATCATCATTCACTGTTTTTTCATCTAATAGCTTTAAAACATCATTGTAATTAGTATCTCCAACAAACTTGCTCTCTTTTAATATCATTCCAAATTCAGCCACTGCACAAGCAAATTTTAGGTTATTTGGAAGCTGTTCTTTGTAATCATTCTTATTAACAACCATTGACATAAGGTCACTTACATCACTATCAGGCTTTTTGTATCTTATATTAATTGTTAGTAGTTCATCAGTATTATTTTCATTTTCATTTGATTGATACTTTAATTTTGTTGATGGTATATCCATTTTAGAATCATTTAATACTATCT
>DCPV01000165.1:0-3728 GCA_002323775.1 Firmicutes bacterium UBA1535
GGAAAAACATATTTAAGCTGTTGGAAAATCTCAAAGAAGCGGAAAGCACCTTTTATAGAGTTTTAAAGACCGGAGAGCCTATATTTGATTATATACAGACATTTGTAAACTATGCAAACAAGCGTGTAACGGCAGTTTCTACAACCTTACCTTTGCTAGAAAACAATAAAGTGATTGGAGCAGTAGAAATCCTAGGCGATATAAATAACTATAAAAAGCTGCATAAAAAAGTAACTGAATTACAAGATGAGGATAATTATAAATTAAGTTTATATACAAATGGTAAAAACGAAAGAAATGAAAAAAATAACGGTACTACTTATACAATCAATGATTTGATTGGTGAAAGCAACGAAATGATAAATTTAAGAAATAAGATACTTAAAATTGCTGATAGTTCATCTTCTGTGCTAATTTATGGAGAAACTGGAACTGGGAAAGAGTTAGTTGTTCAAGCAATCCATAATTGTAGTTTTATAAGGAAAGACAAGCCTTTTATAGCGCAAAATTGTGCAGCTATACCTAAAGACCTATTAGAAAGTATTTTATTTGGAACAACATCAGGAAGCTTTACTGGTTCGAAGGAAAAGCCCGGATTATTTGAGCTCGCAGATGGAGGAACTCTCCTATTAGATGAAATTAATTCGATGAATCTGGAGCTGCAAGCAAAACTCTTGAGAGTTTTGCAGACAGGGGAGATTATGCGTATTGGCGGAAGCAAGACTATAAAACTTGATGTTAGAGTTGTTGCTACAAGTAATATAAATCCTTTAGAGGCTGTAGCCAAGGGTTTGATAAGACAGGACTTATATTATAGATTGAATGTTATAAGCTTATTTATCCCTCCGCTAAGGGAAAGGCGTATAGATATTGAAACCTTATTAAATTATTATGTAAAAATCTATAATAGAGTTCTAAATAAGAATATACAAGGAATATCAGACTCATGTAAAAAATATTTAGTTTCTTATGTTTGGCCTGGAAATACAAGAGAGCTAAGATATACTGTAGAAAATATAATGAATTTTATTGAAAACGACATTATAGATATAGATGATTTACCGAATGGAATTAAAAACTTTGATGATACTGATATTAACAATTCACAGAATGATGAATTGATTATATATCCGTTAAATGAAAGTGTCAAACATCTTGAAATTAGTATGATAAAAAAAGCTTTGTCAGCTACCAACGGAAATCAAGCAAAAGCTGCTAAGTTGCTTGAAATACCAAGACAAACCCTGTTTAATAAAATAGTGAAGTATAACATAAAAGGGAGTATAGTGTTTTAGAAAATAAACGATATTGATTAATTATGGGACAAAAGACGAATTAATTTACAATAAAGTACTTAAAAAGTTACAAACGATTATATAAATAAAAGATTTTATCAAAATTATAGTTTTGATAAAATTTTTTTTATGTAAATATTTATAAAATATGACTTATAATTGTAAATCTTTTCCTATTGTGTTTCCTAAAGAGCTTAATATTAACTATTACTTAAAAAATAAATTTGGCATAATAATTGCTTTATAATATTTAAACATGCCATTGTAAATATATAAAATTGCCAATAAGCATATAGCTTTAATCTTATGTTAATATATTGGTATAATGATAATAAAAAGGGTTATGATGGCAAAAAATATATATAAAAAGGGGATAATTATGCAAAAAAACAAAAATGCAAATGCAAAAAACAACGTAACAATCAAGCATGTACTTAATAGAATAATATGTCTTGTCTGTATTTTAACTATGATTAATGGTAGCTTTATTGCTCAACAAGGGTTTGCATATACCGATGAGCAAAATATATCCGTGAAATCTACTTCTGATTTTTTAAACATTTCTAATCCACATCCTTTAGGTACAATAGAGGATTTAGTGAGTGATGGAATAAACATGAAGCCTGTGTGCTTAAAAGATGCTGATGAAGATATTTTAGTATCTAATGTGCCGGAAGTACTTGAGATGCCTGGGAAGCCAGAGCTTGAGGACGAGCTAAGTGCGTTCAATATAGCACCATATGCAGCCACCTATACATATGCAGATCTTAACAAGATGACATATGAAGAAGTGGTTAATACTATAATTACTTTGGGTTGGAGAAATGCTGTTACAGATAGTTATACATATAATAATGGTTCTGTTGAATTCTTTTCAGACGCAAATCGTAGAAAAGCTTTATTTGACGCTATTGTAGAGCGTGGGGCTACATATACTGCTAATGACAGAAAGGCTGTAGATGATCTTATAATAATAATAAGAGCAGCTTGGTATTTGTCTACTAGAGATATTGCTAACAATCAATTGGCTTTTTTGAATCAGCAAAACTATAAAAGAGAAGCATTGCCTGCAATAAAGGCTATAATAAACAATCCTAATTTTAAACCGGGCATACAAAACAATATATTATATGAACTTGGAAATTTAATATGGGGTACTACAGTGGATATAGAATCAGTTAATGCTACAATCCCTTTTATACAAGCTTATATAGATGACGTTGATGATGTTGATAATTGGTTTGAGTATAGTGATGATGGTAAAAGAGTTCCGCATGGTACCGGCAATCCTACACCGTGGGGTGGTAACGGAGCTAAGGCTAACGCATTTTATAATATAATTAATCCAATACATAATGTTCTAAGTAATATACAAGATATAAATTCTTGGAGAGGCAATATAGATGGATTTATTGAAAAAATAGAAGATCTTACATATTATGATGCTCAAACTAAAGTATTCAGTCTTTCTGTAGAAAACTGCATGTGGTGGATGCAAGTATTTGGAAAGCTGCATACAAATAATAAAGAAGCTTTAAGAGTACTGACAGAAGCGATGAAAAGACAGCCATATGCTGAAGTATTATGGCATAGAGCGGCGTCAATTATAACAGGCTGGTTAAATGAAAATTATGATTTTGATGGCAAGCTTATGCCTAACGCTAGCCAACAAAAAGAAATAGGTATTGCCACTCTATTGTCTGAAAAATATATGTTTGATGATGGAAAAATAGTTATATACGCCGGAAACAGAGTAAGTTCAGAAGCAGTTGAAAGACTTTATTGGGCTGCTAAAGAGGTTAGTGCACAGTATTTTAGAGGAGTAGGAAGCACAGAACCTATAGATGGATATAATCGTCCTGATGATGTACTTACTTGCTACATCTACAACGACCTTTTTGAGTATCAGGCAAACAAATTTATATTTGGTACAAGTATAGAAAATGGCGGTATTTATATTGAGAGCTGGGGTTCCTTCTTTACTTTTGACAGAGCACCAGGAACTAATTTATACATGCTTGAGGAGCTTTTTAGACATGAGTTTACTCATTATTTACAAGCAAAATATGTGGTGCCAAATTATTTTGGAGAAGGACCTTTACATCAAAATAAAAGAATAGATTGGATTCAAGAGGGTGGAGCAGAATGGCATGCTGGCTCTACACGTACAGATGGAGTAGTTCCTAGAGCTTCTATAATAAATGATCTTAAACAATTCCCTAAAGACAGTTGGTATAGTTTAAGTAAGACATTGAGTACTGGTTATGAAGATGGTTGGGATTTTTATACATATGGATGCACATTATATAGCCTTATGTTTACAGAAAAAATGGAAATGTACTATGAAATAACTGATGCTATGCAAAATGGTAGAAATGATGCAAATGAATTTGACAGAGTAATATCTAAATATAAGTCTGATACGCCACTTAA
>DCPV01000165.1:3794-13481 GCA_002323775.1 Firmicutes bacterium UBA1535
AGTCTGATACGCCACTTAATGTCAGATATCAATCTCATATGGATTATTTAGTTGCTAATTTAGATAATTACTACATTCCTCAGGTTGCAGATGATTATTTAGATAATCATAATGTTAAGAAAACAGATGATATAATTGCAGATATTAAGTTATTTATAGACTTTAACGATGTTGAAATAATAGTGCTTCATTCGTCTGAGTTCAATACTATTGAATTAAGTGGTAAATACACAATTCCTAATTATAAGTCTAGGGGACGTGTATTAGATCATGAAAAAATTGCAGAAATCGCAGATAATGCTTTGATTGAGCTTGACAAAAAAGATTGGTCTGGATATAAGACATTTGTAAATTATTATACTGATTATGCAGTGAATGCCAATAATGATGTTGAATTTAAAGTAACATTTCATGGCATACTTACAGACAATGATCCAACAATGACTAATAAACCACCGGTAGTAAAGGTAAACGGACCTTTTGATGTAAGTGAAATTAAAGGTGGAACAAAAATAGAATTTAGTAGTGAAGGTACTACTGATGATGGTGGTTTAGAAAAATTAACATATCACTGGGATTTCGGAGATGGTGAGACAAGTACAGATGCAAATCCTACACATATTTACATGGAAGCTAATAGATTTGATGTAAAGCTAACGGTAACAGATGAGCATGGCTTGGAAAGTAGTGCAAATACATATGTAAATATAAAGGGTGAATTTATAAGATCAGAAGATGAGGATAATTATTCCTTTGAAGAAGCAAACGGACCTGTTGGAAATAATTTAAGTGTTAAAGGAGTCTTAAGCTCTAATGATGTTGATACATTCTACTTCAACGTTTTAAAGACAGGAGATTTTGAGATTACTCTAACAGGAGAGGATGGAAATCCATTTATAGCAACGGTACTTGTGTATGGACCTGATAGTGATACTGTAAGTAAAGGGTGGTTTGGCGAAGGAGTTGGTAATTTCAAGGGCTTGACACCAGGCAAATATTATATACGCTTTTGGGCTGCTGCTGGCACTGTTCCTGGAAAATATACTCTACTTGTAAAAGGAGATGGAGATGTTAACACTGGCATAACAGAGGAAACAGAGCCAAACAATAGCAGGGATAAAGCAAATGGACCTATATCCAATGATGTTAACGTTGTTGGAAATCTAAAAGATATGAATGGAAACTCAAATTCAGATTGGTTTTATTTTGATGTAATAGCACCGGGAAAAGTGGATATTACAGTAACATCTACGAATGGTTTGAATTTAACTTGGGGTGTATTTAAAGAGCAAGAAAATACCTATATAACATGGCCTAAGACAACAACGGGTGGACAATATAAAGGAGATTTTATTGCAGCTGAGCCTGCTAGATACTATATATCAGTTTGGTTCTCGCCTTCAAGTGCTGCTGAATATACTATAAATATTACCGGTCCTATAAAATAATCAGAGTGCCTTAATTTGGGACAAATGACGGTTATATTTACAATAAGTGCTTAGAAAATTACAAATATTTTTAAAATAAAAAATTTTATCAAAATTGTGGTTTTGATAAAATTTTTTTATTTTAAATCTGATAAAAAGAAACCCTTAAAAAGACAAAGGTTTTCCTAGTTTTTTTATAAGCTCAATTATAAATTTTTCTTTAAAATTACAAAAAAATGATTTTGGCATAATAATTGCTTCATATATTTGAGTAATTTAAAACTTATATTGGAGGAATTTTATGTCAAAATTTATTTTGAAAAGACTGGGTTTAGCAGTACTTTCACTGCTTATAATAACTACATTGTCATTCTTTATTATAAGCATGAAACCAGGTGATCCAATCATTGCAAAGATTCAAAAATTGCCTGAATCAGCAAAGATAAATATCGAGAAAAAATATGGTCTTGATAAACCGATGTATGTCAGATATCTTACCTACATGAAAAATTTATTAACTAAATTTGAATTAGGTCCATCAATTGTTTATGATGGGAGGAATGTTAATAGTCTGTTAAAAACTTCTGCAATAGTTTCAGCTAAAATCGGTGGACTTGCTATAATCGTACAGGTAGTATTTGGTGTGATTTTTGGTATGCTAAGTGGTCTTGCCAGGGGGAAAACGCTAGATAGACTTATAACAGTTATAACTGTTTTGTCAATATGTGTACCTGGATTTGTATTCTGTTCATTATTACAGTATTTCATTGCTTTTAAGTTTAAATTAGCACCACTGTATGGATGGGGCAAGTGGCAACATTTTATTCTACCGTTGGCTGCATATGCAATACCTGGTATTGCTGGGTATGCTAAGTACATGAGAAATAGCACTATTCAGGTTTTAAGTGAAGATTATATTGAAACTGCTAGAGCAAAGGGAGTTGGTAGAACGAGATTAATTTTTAAGCATGTTTTTAGAAATGCAGTTTTACCAATAGCTACTATGGTTCCAGTTGCAATTGGCGGCATCTTTGGCGGAGCAATGGTCATAGAGAAATTTTTCTCTATACCAGGATTTGGACAACATTATGTAAAGGCTGTATCTGACACTGATTCAATGATGATTTTAGGTATGACCGTATTTTTCGCATTTACATATATTGTATCTTTGTTCTTTGTTGATGTTTTATATGGATTAATTGATCCAAGAATAAGAATAGCAGATTAGTGCGATGGGAGGACAATAATGAGTGAGAGAATTTTGGATAGTAATATGGAAAATGAAATCGTACTAACTGACGAGCTGTGTGAGGTAATAGGCACAAGAGGTATAGACGCTGAAAAAATAAGCAAACCAAGCTTAACATTTTGGCAGGATGTATGGAGAAGATTCAAGGTAAACCCTTTGGCAATGATCGGATTAGGTATAATTTCTATTGTTTTATTGCTGGTTATTTTTGGACCAACTATGACAGGCAAAAATTATGAATTTATAAATTATGAGGTAAGAAATCTAGCTCCCAACTCAGAATATTGGTTTGGTACTGATGAGATGGGGAGAGATATATTTACTAGAGTATGTGTAGGTGGACGAATTTCTATTATCATAGGATTTACATGTACCTTAGTAAGCTTTATAATAGGGACATTTTTTGGGGGATTAGCTGGATTTTTAGGTGGCAAAATTGATGATATAATAATGAGGATGGTTGAAATTATCGGCAGTATTCCTTATTTGGTGCTGGTTATTATATTATCGTTTTTACTCGGACGTTCTATCCCTTCACTAGTGTTTGCAATGACGCTTACAGCATGGACGGGTACAACTAGGATTGTAAGAGGACAAATATTGCAGATAAAAAATCAAGATTTTGTTGCCGCAGCTAGAGCATTAGGAGCTAATACCGGAAGAATAATTTTAAAGCACTTGTTACCAAACACATTAGGCGTCATAATGGTAAACATTACCATGTCGGTGCCTGGGTTTATATTTTCAGAGTCGTTTTTAAGCTATATAGGGCTTGGAGTTCGACCTCCGGGAACAAGCTGGGGTGCATTGGCTTCGTTGTATCAAAGCCAGCTGATGTTTCATCCGCATCAATTGTTTTTTCCAAGTGCATTAATAATTCTCACAGTTTTATCATTTCATTTGGTAGGTGATGGCTTAACAGATGCACTTGATCCAAAACTAAGGAGGTAATGATATGAATAATAAAATACTAGAGGTAAAAAATCTTAGCGTATCATTTAAAACATATGCGGGTACTGTTCAGGCGGTTAGAGGTATCAGTTTTGATTTAGATAAGGGTGAAACATTGGCGATAGTCGGAGAATCTGGCTGCGGTAAAACGGTTACAGCTAAGTCAATAATCAGAATATTGTCGCCATACAACTCAAGCGTAGATGAAAAGTCGGAAGTAATTCTAAATGGTAAAAATATATTTAAAATAAGTGAAAAAGAAATGATGAAGGTTCGTGGGAATGAAATATCGATGATATTCCAAGATCCTATGACATCGTTAAATCCTACTATGAAAATAGGCGATCAGATCGCCGAGGGGATGAGGCTTCATACTAAAAAGACAAAATCTGAAATTAGAGAAAATGTACTTGAGTTATTAGATTTAGTAAAGATTCCTAATCCTGAGCTTAGAATAAAACAATATCCACATGAGTTTTCGGGTGGTATGAGACAAAGAGCGGTTATCGCTATAGCACTTGCCTGTGTTCCTGAGATATTGATTGCTGATGAACCTACAACAGCTCTTGATGTAACTATTCAAGCTCAGATTATGGAGCTAATGGGAGATATTAAGAAAAAATTAAATACATCAATTATGCTGGTAACTCACGACTTAGGGGTGGTTGCCGCACATGCTGACAAAATACAGGTAATGTATGCTGGAAAGATAGTTGAAAAAGGAACAGTTAATGAAATTTTCTACAATCCTAAACATCCATATACTATGGCCTTACTTAAATCAGTGCCAACACTAGAAATGAAAAATAAACAGAATCTATACTCATTGCTTGGAACGCCACCGGATTTGACTAATCCTCCAGCGGGATGTCCTTTTGCAGCTAGATGTGAATATGGCATGAGAGTTTGCAGAACAAATGAGTCGAAAGTATATAAATTTAGTGATACTCATGAAGCACAGTGCTGGTTGTTACATGAAAGATTTCAAAATGCTGCAAAGGAGGCTTAGTGATGGCAGAAAATAAAGAGGTTCTTATACAGGTAAAAGATTTAAAAAAGCACTTTAAGGTTGGTAAAAGAGCAATTTTAAAAGCTGTTGATGGAATAAACTTTGATATTTACAAGGGTGAAACCTTAGGACTTGTTGGAGAGTCTGGATGCGGAAAAACCACTTGCGGAAAAACTATTATGGGATTATACCCTGCTACATCAGGAGAAATAATATACGATGGTGTAAATATCAACAAAATAAATAAAAAAGAAAGATATGAGTTTACTAGACGTGCACAAATTATTTTTCAAGACCCATATTCATCATTAAATCCAAGGATGACCGTTGGAGATATAATAGGTGAAGGTATAGATATACATAAATTATATAGTGGAAAGGCTAGAACTGATAGGATATATGAGTTGCTCAATATTATAGGACTAAATGCAGAACATGCTTCAAGGTTTCCTCATGAGTTCTCCGGTGGTCAAAGACAAAGAATTGGAATTGCCAGAGCTTTAGCGATAGAGCCAGACTTTATAGTTTGTGATGAGCCGATTTCTGCTTTGGATGTGTCTATACAGGCTCAGATTGTTAATTTACTTATCAAACTTCAAAAGGATTTAGGTTTGACATATTTGTTTATAGCACATGATTTATCTATGGTTAAGCATATATCAGACAGAGTTGGGGTAATGTATCTTGGGAACATGGTAGAACTCGCAAAAAGCTCAGAAATATATGAGAATCCTTTACATCCATATACGAAAGCGCTTATGTCAGCTATTCCGATACCTGATCCTAATGTGGAGAAGGAGAAGAAACGTGTAGTTATAGATGGTGAGATACCAAGTCCTATTAATCCAAAGCCCGGATGTAGGTTCGCTGGTAGATGTAGGGGAGTAATGGACATATGCAAGAAAGAGATGCCACAGCTAATAGAAGCAGAACCTGGGCATTTTGTAGCATGTCATTTGATGAACAAATAATTTTATTGATATTTAGGCAAAGGCCTTAATATAAAAATACATTAATGTTTTAAAATTAGGAGGAATTAGAGTTTATGAAAGCAAAAAAGATAGTATGTTTTTTATTAGCACTGGTAATGATGTTTTCAGTAGTAGGATGTGCCAAGGACAACGCACCGGTAGATAATAAAACAGATGAAACAAAAAAAGACGAAACGAAGAAAGATGAAACAAAAAAAGATGAGGTAAAATTATCAGATAAACAAGAATTAATTATATCAACAGGCTCGGATGTTTTGACTATGGATCCTTCAATGTCAGGTACTATACCGGACTGGGCTGGGCAAGCCTTAGTATATGAAAACCTAGTTACACTAAAATCAAATGAAACAAATGGTTCAACTATTGTACCGGGTGTTGCTAAAGAGTGGAAGGTAAGTAATGATGGATTAACTTATACTTTCTATTTTAGAGATGATGCTAAGTGGGCTGATGGTGTTCCTGTAACAGCAAAAGATTTTGAATATACTTGGAGAAGAACATTTGATAAAAACGCTGGTGCTGCTTATACATGGATGGTAGAAGATATAATAAAAAATGGTAAGAAAGTTTATGCAGGAGAATTACCACTTGAAGATTTAGGCGTTAAGGCATTAGATGATAAAACGCTTGAAATTACACTAGAGAAGCCATCACCATTCTTCTTGCAATTTGCTGCCTTCCCTACGTATTGTCCAGTTAGAGAAGATTTGATTGCTAAATTTGGTACTGAGTATGGCTCAAGCCCTGAAAAAACAGTAGGAAATGGTGCTTTTATATTAAAATCATGGAATCCTGGTTCAAGTTATGTATATGAAAAGAATGAAAATTATTGGAATAAAAATGAAGTATACTTAACTAAAGTAACTAGACAGATTATAACTGAGACAAATACAGTAGCTCAAGCTTTATTATCTAATGAAGTTGATATTGCCGGAATGGATAAACCTGAATGGAATGATAAAATTGATGCAACTGGTATTTACAATGTAACTGAATTGCCTGGTTCTGGTATAGAAAACTTCATATTCAACTGTGCAGATTCTATATTAAAAAATCAAAAAATAAGATTAGCGCTTTCACTTGCATATGATAGAGAAGCTTTTAACAGAGATATACTTGATGGAAAGTCGTTGGCTTTATATTCTATGGTTCCATCTGTAATAGCTGTAGGTAATTTAAACTATACAACAGCTGTTAATCATGAAAATGAATATATTAAAGTTTTAAAAGAAAAGAATGATCCAAAACAATTGTTATTAGAAGGAATGAAGGAATTAGGTTTAGGTGATGATCCATCTAAGCTTGAAATCCACTATATGACAAGAGGAGTATCAGAGTGGAGTAAAAAAGCTGCTGAGTATATGAAACAACAAATGGAAGCTGCTTTAGGAATCAATTTTATAATTGATATGACTGAGTGGAACATCATGTATGACTTGATGAAGGCTGGAAATTATCAAATAGCTCAAGGTGGTTGGGGTGCTGACTATGATGATCCAAGTACATTCTTAGACAATTACCACTACAAAACAGGATATTATAATGAGAAACAAGTGTTCTGGACAGATGCAAAAGCGCAAGAATATGCGAAGTTAATAGATGATGCTAAGGCTGCTACTGATGATCAAGAAAGAGCTAATTTATATGTTCAAGCTGAAAAGATATTGCTTGAAGAAGCTCCAGTATCTCCTCATTATACAGGTAAATCAAGAACATTAGTTGGAAAATATGTTGATGGATATTATCCAAATCCATTTGTTTACCAAAACTATGTTGGAGTTAAGATTTTAGCTAAATAAAATTATTTTTAAATAGCTTAGCTTGAATATAAAGTCCCTCCATAATTAAAAGATTTTATATTCAGAGGGTATAAAATACATATAATGTATGTTGTTTTATACCCTCTATTTCTTGCATAACGTAAATAACATTTAAACAATATGTATAAGTATGATTGAGCTTATTTATTGACTTGATTTATAAACGATTAAATATAGGCTAAGTTTTAATATCAATAAAATGGGTATATTTAATACAATACTTACTACACAATGAAATAGTAATTCAACATGTCAATATTACATTTATATTGTGTTATACTTTTAATTTACTGACGCAGAAAGGATAGCAGTTTAAAATGAGAGGTAGCACCGAAAGAACAAAAAGACTGAGACAGGAGAGCGTAACAACACAGCCAACATTAAGCATAGAAAGAGCTGTGCTTGAAACACAGGTTTATAAAAAATACTTTGGCAAGGTCGAAACTCCTGTATTAAGAGCGTTAAATTTTAAATATTTAATGGAAAATAGAAATTTATACATAGGAAAAGATGAATTAATTATAGGTGAGAAGTCAGAACGTCCACATGCAGCACCAACTTTTCCGGAGCTTTGCTGTCATACGATGGAGGACTTGCAAATCCTTAATGACAGACAGTATATTAGCTTTAAAATTTCTGAAAGCGATAAAAAACTGCACGAAGAAATTATACTGCCTTATTGGCAAGGAAAAGCAACAAGAGATAAAATAATTAGCAATATGACACAGGAGTGGAAAGATTGCTACGCAGCAGGTATGTTTACTGAATTTATGGAGCAAAGAGCTCCGGGTCATACTGTTGCTGATGATAAATTCTATAAAAAGGGATTTTTAGACTTTAAAAAAGAAATAGAAGAAGAAATATCAAAGCTAGACTTTTTGCAGGACATGGATGCTTACAGCAAGAAAGCTCAATTAGATGCTATGTCAATATCTTGTGATGCTATAATCTCTTATGGCAGGAGATATGCTGAGTATGCAAGACAATTAGCAGACAATGAATCAAATCCGCAAAGAAAAGAGGAGCTTCTTTGGATTGCGTCAAACTGTGATGTTGTCCCTGCACATAAGCCAGAGACATTTGCTCAAGCTGTTCAGATGTATTGGTTTGTTCACATTGGAGTTACAACAGAGTTAAATATATGGGATGCTTTCTCTCCGGGAAGATTTGACCAGTATCTATATCCATTTTACAAAAACGACCTGGCAAATGGAATACTTACAAGAGAAAAAGCAGTGGAGCTGTTAGAATGTCTATGGATAAAATTCAACAATCAACCTGCACCTCCAAAGGTAGGCATAACAATGAAAGAAAGTGCAACATACACTGATTTCGCTAACCTAAACACAGGAGGAATTAACCCTGAAACAGGAGAAAACGGAGTAAATGAGGTTTCATATATCATAATGGATGTAATGGATGAGATGAAGCTTGTTCAGCCGAATTCAAATGTTCAGATAAGTGAGAAAACTCCTGAAGAATTCCTAAAAAGAGCAGTTGAGATATCAAGAAAGGGCTGGGGACAACCAGCGTTCTACAATACAGAAGAAATAATAAAGGAATTACTAAACTCTGGTAAAGAATTAAAGGATGCAATGTATGGAGGCTCAAGCGGATGTGTTGAAACGGGAGCTCATGGCAGAGAGGCATATATTCTAACCGGATACTTTAATACTCCGAAGGTCTTGGAAATAACACTTAACAATGGCTTTGATAAAATTACAAATAAACAGATAGGTTTGAAAACCGGTGACCCTGCGACATTTAAGTCATATGAGGAGCTTATATCTGCATTTGAAAAGCAATTAAAGTATTTCATAGACATTAAAATGGCTGGCAACAATGTAATAGAAAAAATATTTGCAGAGCATATGCCTTCAACCTTTATGTCAGTAATTACAACCGGATGCAAGGAAAGTGGAAAGGATTACAATGCAGGTGGTGCAAAGTACAATACAAGATATATTCAAATAGTAGGAATAGGAACTATTACAGACAGCTTGGCAGCTATAAAGAAAAATGTATTTGATGATAAAAGATTTAGTATGTCTGAAATATTAAAAGCTACAGATGATAATTTTGCAGGGCATGAGATTATAAAAAATATAGTATTGAATAAAACTCCCAAATATGGAAATGATGATGATTATGCAGATGAGATAATGGTTGATGTATTTAATACTGTAAATGATTATATAACAGGCAAACCAACAGTTTGTGGAGGGAAATACCATATAGA
>DCPV01000163.1:0-1125 GCA_002323775.1 Firmicutes bacterium UBA1535
GTTGATTTAAAGGCTCTAATGGGAGACCAGTCTGATAATATACCGGGAGTTTCAGGTGTTGGAGAGAAAACAGCAATAAAGCTTATCAAAGAATACCATAATTTGGATAATTTATATTCAAATATAGATAATATAACAGGAAAATTAAAGGAAAAACTTGAAACTGACAAAATGCAGGCATATATGAGCAAAACTTTGGCACAGATTGTCACTGATATACCTGTTGAGATAAATTTTGATGAATACAAGTACAGAGAAGCAGACAGCACAAAGCTAAGTAAGCTATATGATGAGCTTGAATTTAGAAATTTCAAGAAAAGAATAAAGCTTGAAAATGTTACAGATGACAACAAAGAAATCAAAGCAGAAGAAGCCTCAAATGCTCAGTTTTCAATTTTTGATATACAACAAGAAACAGAAGATAAAAAAACTGTTAAAAGTTCTGATAGCTCAAGAAGCTCAGAAAATGAATTAAAAATATTAGGTACAGACAATTTTCAAATAAACTATATTGACGATACAAATTTTGATTCTATTAACGAGATAAAAGCTCAAGCTGTAGAAAGTAAAAAGCTTGCGTTAAAAATTCTATTAGATGCAGACAGAGCCTTGTATTCAAATGCTGTAGCAATTGCCTTATCGTCAGGAGATAAAAAAATTCATTATGTAGATATAAATGAAAATAATGAGAAAAAAGTTTTTGAAGCTTTAAGAGATATCTTTGAAGATAAAAGCATTAAGAAAATCGGACATGATTTAAAATCAGACATAATATATCTTTTAAAAAAGGATATATTGCTTAAAGGCGTAAATTTTGACAGTGAGATAGCAAAATACATCTTAAATCCATCTGACAGCTCATATAAAATTGATAGGCTATCCTATGAATTTTTAAACATTGACATACCTTCAAATTCTGATTATCTTGGAACCGGCAAATCAAGTCTTAGCTTTAAAGACTTAAATATTGAGAAAAGAAAGCAATATTTGTATAACTATATCTATACTGTTATAAATATAGAAGACATAATGATTAAAGAAATTGAAAAGCTCAATATGCACGATTTATTTTACAATATTGAGATACCTTTGATTGAAGTGCTTGCATACATGGAATTCGTAGGG
>DCPV01000163.1:1156-7231 GCA_002323775.1 Firmicutes bacterium UBA1535
CGTAGGGTTTAAGCTTGATTTGAGTGTTTTAGATGAGCTAGGGGAAAAGTTTAATAAAAAGCTTAAGCTTCTTGAAGAAGTAATATATGAATTTGCAGGCGAAAGATTTAATATAAATTCTCCAAAGCAATTGGGAGTTATATTGTTTGAAAAATTGAACTTGCCAGCAGCCAAGAAAACTAAAACTGGATATTCAACTGATATAGAAGTGCTTGAAAAGCTTAAAACTGAACATCCTGTTATCAATAAAATAATTGAGTACAGACAGCTTGCTAAGCTTAATTCAACATATATAGACGGGCTTAAGGCAGTAGTAAATACCAACAATAATAGAGTACATTCGATACTAAATCAAACAATTGCTGCGACTGGCAGAATTAGCAGTACAGAGCCTAATTTGCAAAATATTCCTGTTAGAACAGATGAGGGCAGAGAGATAAGAAAGGCGTTCATAGCTGAAAATGATTATGTTTTAGTTGATGCCGACTATTCGCAGATAGAGCTTAGAGTTCTTGCAGAGCTATCAAATGAGGAAAGATTGATAGATGCCTTTAAAAATCATGAGGATATACACACTAAGACTGCTTCAGAGGTGTTCAAGGTAAAATTAGAGGAAGTCACGCCAATCATGAGAAGCAGAGCAAAGGCTGTAAATTTCGGTATAATATATGGTATTAGCGATTTTGGCTTGGGTAGGGATTTAGATATATCAAGAAAAGAAGCAAAGGAATACATTGAAAATTATCTAGGTTTTTATAAAAATATAGACAGCTATATGAAAAACATTGTAATTCAAGGTAAAAAAGATTCATATGTAGAAACATATTTTGGCAGAAGAAGATATATACCAGAGCTTGAATCAAGAAATTTCAATATAAGGTCCTTTGGTGAAAGAATAGCACTTAATACTCCGGTACAAGGAACAGCAGCAGATATAATTAAGATTGCAATGATTAGGGTATATAATTCACTCAAGGAAAGCAACATGAAATCAAGACTTTTACTTCAAGTTCACGATGAGCTTATAGTTGAGGCTCATAAGGATGAAGTAGATAAGGTAAAAGAAATATTGAAAAATGAAATGGAAAATGCAGTACATGGATTTAGAGTTCATCTTGATGCAGATATTAATGTTGGAGATAATTGGTATGAATCTAAATGATGAAGAAAAAGATAAAACAGTTGCTATAAATACTGATGTTAAGCCATATGTAGTTATTGTAACAGGAGGAATTGCTACAGGCAAGTCAGAAGCTTCAAAATATTTACAAGAACTTGGATATACTGTTTTAGATTCTGACAGGATTGTTCATGATGGATATAAAAAAGACACTGAATTGTATAAATCCTTAGTTGAGATATTTTCACATGACATATTAGACGATAAGCAAAATATTGATAGACAAGAACTGGGAAAAATAGTTTTTGCTGATGATGAAAAGTTAAAGCAATTAAACAATCTAGTTCATAAATATGTTAGAAATGTATTAATTGATGGTATCAATAAATGTAGTGATGAAGTTATATTTTTAGATATTCCGCTGTTTTTTGAAGGGAAAATGTCTTTAGAGAACGCAGGCTTAAGATATGATGAAACATGGCTTGTATACGTAAGCGAGGAAACACAGAAAAACCGATTAAAACAAAGAGCAATAGCAGAAAATAAAGATGTTGAGCAAGCTCTTGGCATCATAAAAAAGCAAATGCCAATAGATGAGAAAAAACTATTGGCAGATAAGATTATAAACAATGAAGGCTCTATTGAGGATTTAAGAGTAGAAATAAATTTTTTATTAAAAAATTCATTGTATTTAAAACATTAACTATAATTGAATAATAACATATAATAAGATATCCTTAAAATTATAAGGATATTTTTATTATATTTAGCTGTCTTTTAAAATGGAAATAAAATTCAAGAAAGGAATGTGAATTAATATATGCGATCATTAAAAGGTTCTACGACAGCAGAAAATTTATTGACTGCCTTTAGAGATAAGACATTTGACCAGTTAAGGTATACAAATTTTGCAAATGTCGCAACAGAAGAAAGATACATACAAATTAACAAATTATTCAATCAGATGGCAAGGGCTGTTAATGAGCATGCTAAGGTAATGGCAAGATTTTTACTATGCAGTGGATATAAGTCAGAAGAAATTTGCAGCTTATTGCAAAGGCCTATATATGTCAGTAACACTATAGCAAATCTTGAAACAGCAGCAAAAAATGAAATCAATAATGCGACTATAATCTATCCTGCATATTCCAAGATAGCATTTGATGAAAGATATATGGAGGTGTCTGTCTTATTAAGCATGATTGTAAGAGCAGATGACAATTTTGGAAGAATATGTTCTAATGATGCGATGATGCTGACAAACGGAACATTTTTTACAAAATCAGAACCCAAAAAGTGGATATGCAACAGATGTGGCTTCATATACAACGGATATACAGCTCCGGACCTTTGCCCGCTATGCAATATGCCACAAGGCTATTATCAAGTTCAGTGTGAGTAGTTATCTAAAGATTAAATAAAATAGCCAAATGCTGTTAAGCATTTGGCTTAAATTATTTTAAAGCTGTTATTAATTATTATTATTAAATATAGACCCAATAGTTTCTATTATACTTCCTATATCAAGATTAGAATTTGCATTGTTTTGTGAAGAATTTTCAGTATTTGTTGTAGAATTGTTATTAGACATACTACCCATTAAATTCGATAGTATTTGATCAATACCACCGTTTTTAATGCTGTTATTAATGAAGCTTCCTGCAACTGAAGCTATTATTTTACCAATAGCTTGTGAAATCATTGGTTGCGCTAAGATTTTTGATATAGGTATGTTTCCGTTAGAAACAAGAGTAGTTACCTTTTCCATTAGTGGCTTGTCACCAAGTGATTGGATTGGAGCGTAATTTTGAGCTTTGTTTAGAAAGCTGTACATTCCTACGATACTGCTGATTTTTTCTACAATCGGTAGATAGGTATTTATTTTTGATACTGTTTGAGCAGAGGTTAAAGGAGCAAAACCTCTTACAATTCCAAGTATGTTTTCCAATTGCTGAGGATTGGATATTATACCCGTTATAAAATTTGTTGCGATACCAGTTATGTCATTAAAATTTTTGTTTCCAAATATGTATTTAGCACCCATTATAACTAATAACCATGTCACAGAAATAATACCACCCTCTTACACATCTAATTTAATAATTGCTAGTACACACAATCCTTAGCATTATATATATTTTATGTAGTTTTATTGAAAGGGTTCATAAATTTATTAAAAAATTTAGATATAAACAAATAAGTAATATCTGAATATAATATTCATAAAATAAAATATGGTTGCATTTAATAAAAGGAGGTTGTTATGTCAAATAATATATTTAAAAGCTTTGATAAGGAAAATTCTGAAAATGCGGCAAATGATAATCCAGTACAGGGACTTTCAAAAAATACTGAATTTGAAAAGTTTAAAGAGAAATACAAGGATAAGTCCGATGATGAAATTTTGAGGGAAGCAAAGGACTATAGCGATAAATTAAAATCACAGCTTGGAGAAGCAGAATACAACAAAAAATTGCAGGAATTAAAAAAGTTTGAGATGTTTCTCAACAAAGATCAAAAACAAAAATTAAATGATTTTTTAAGTAAAATAAAATAACAAATTAAAAAATATTAAAAACAAACAAGTCAATAAAATGTTTAAATTTTATTGACTTGTTTATTTTAATTAAACTTATGTTAATATTTACTTCCTTATTGAATTTAAAAACTATTTTTGTGAGTTAATATGTGCTGCAACTTTCTTGTCTTGAATTTTAATATGGTTTATAAACCATGCAGCTATATTATTTACTTTAAAAGTTAAAGCTACGGATGTTCCGTTTTTGTCGAAGTCTTCGCTAATTGCCTTAACATCATCTTTAAATGTTTGGTGTAATTTTTTATGATTTACTATGTCAGGATAATTATATTTTTGCTGAAGAACTTCTTCATCTCCAAAGTGCTTGTCCGTATAACTTTTTAAAAAGGCTATTGTTTTTTTAGTTTCTTCTCTGCCCTTTCCTTGATTACATGCCTCCATAAGACCGTTTATTGCTGCAATAAGCTCTTTGTGTTGAGAGTCAATAAGTGTATGTCCAGTTTCTAGCGTCTTATCATATGTATATGCCATTTTTAAATCCTCCTAAGTATAATGTTTCGAATATTGTCGATATCTTTCGAAATTCTATAAAATATATACCCATATTATAGCAGATAAAACATAAATTAAAAAGATTTATTTTTCCATTGCTTTATGTTACAATGAATTATATTAAAAAAATGTAACAAACTTACAGTTATAAGATTAATTTTATCTTACACTGATATTATATTGATGAAAATAAAAAAGGAATGAGTACTGCAATGAGCAAAATTTATATTGTTCCAACACCGATTGGAAATCTTGGAGATATTACAAACAGGGCCTTAGAAGTTTTAAAAGAATGTGATATGATTTTGGCTGAGGATACCAGACACACTCAAAATCTGCTAAACTATTTTGATATTAAGACAAAACTTGTTTCATATCACAAATTTAATGAGAAAAAAAGAAGCGAGGAAATAATTGAAGAAATTTTATCAGATGATAGCGTTTCTGGAAAAGACACAGTCATAGCAATAGTAACAGATGCCGGAACACCATGTATCTCTGATCCGGGATTTGAGATTGTGAAGCTAGCTCGTGAAAAAAACATTGAAGTCACAGGTCTTGCGGGAGCTTGTGCAACTACAATTGCTTTATCAGTTTCGGGTATTAATACTGATAATTTTTCATTTTACGGATTTTTGCCAAGAAAAGGAAAAGAGCTTGAAGAAGCATTGCTTAAAATAAAACGCAGCAGCATAAAAACATTTGTTATATATGAATCTCCAAAGAGAATTTTAAATTTAATTGAAGCAATAAAAGAGCAAATGCCAAATGCTGACTTGTGCGTTTGCAAGGAGCTTACTAAGCTACACGAGAAATTTACATTTGGTAAAGTAGATGAGGTTTTACAGAAGCTTAAAGATGATACGAACGTTGAAAAAGGCGAGTATGTTGTTGTCGGATATAACAATGATTTTGAAGAAGAAAAAGGAAATAACCATAATATAAGCTTACAGGCGATAATATTTGATAAGATATATACTAAAAATTATACCTTAAAGCAAGCTGTAAAGGAAATAGTGGATGAAAAAATAGCATCAAAAAACGACGCTTATAAAGCATCGCTTGATGTAAAAAACTTCTTGGAAGGCGAGGAGTAGTATTAAATTATTATTTTTTTGATTTTATATCAATAATAAAAGCATTAATCTCATTGCCGAGTAAAAAGACAAAGCTTATTATGTTTATCCAAAGAAGCAAAATAAATATTCCGGATAGACTTCCATATATATTGTTGTAGTATGCAATTCTATAATTTACATAAGTGGAAAAAAATAATGAAATTATTAAACAGCCAAAAGAGGCAATTAAAGCTCCAGGTATTACATAAACAAATTTAATTTTTTTACTTGGTATAAATTTGTATATCAACGACAGCATTGTTGTCAATAAAATAATTGGAATTACATAGCTTATTATTCTTAAAAGTAATATTAATATAGCAGGCATAGTGATTATTGTTGTCAAAAAGTTAATTATATATTTTCCGCCTACAATAAATATCAGCACAAGCTGGAAAGAAATCATAAGAGCTAATATGAATAGTACACCAAAAAATCTCATATAAATGAAATTTCTTTTGCTTTCAGAGCCATAAGCTTTATTTATTCCCTTTATAATTCCTACACTTCCTGAAGAAGCTGACCATATCAACAAAATAATACCGGTTGAAAAATAACTGGTTCTATAGCTGCTGACAGAATTGTTGATAATGCCATAAAACAAATCATATATTAGGGGTGGTATAAGGTGTTTAACCTCATACAGTGTTTCATACAATAAATTTGAGGATTGGCTTAGAAATATTACGATTAAAAGAATAAATGGGAAAATTCCAAGGATTATATAATATGAAAATTGCGCACTT
>DCPV01000170.1:0-4444 GCA_002323775.1 Firmicutes bacterium UBA1535
GGGTTATGTTGATTGCAATGATTTTAAAAAGGTAGATATTTTTTGTTAAATTCAAGCTTGTTGTCCATTACGTATTTTTAAACACTCCTTATTACACTTAAAGGATATTTATTTTATCCATTTAAGTGTTAAAATTATAAAGAGGTGCTTATTTATGACATTTGGAAATATTTTAAAGAAGCTTAGGAAAGAAAAAAATTTTACAAGATATGAATTAGCTGAAAAGCTAAATGTTAGTTATTCTACAATTGCACATTATGAAAACAACCATAGGCTTCCAGATTCTAATATTTTAAAGGACTTATCAATGATTTTTAATGTTTCTACAGATTACCTTCTTGGAAGTGACAGCGGATACATAAAAAATGAACAAATACTCATTGATTATAACAATTTATCAGAAGATGGCAAAAAGGATTTCAAAAGTTATTTAGAATTGTTGAAAATTAGAGAAGAACATTTCAAAGAGTATAAATAATGATTTAATTTGATATTAAAACTGTCCAAAATGGATAATTTTTTTGTGTTAAATTAGATATGTGTATATTGCATAGCCTAAATTTTTATGTTATAGTTATTATACGGTTATTCTGTTAAAGATTGCTAAATATCTACATAGAATATCCACCAAGGGGAGCAAACAAGGCACTTTTAAAGTGCTTTGTTTTTTTGTACACATAATCTTACAAAATAACAGCTAACAAACGCTTAAATAACTTTTCAGCTGATTGTAAATGACAGGGTTTTTCTGTAATGCTTATTGCAATGCTTATAAGTATATTTTGCCATAAAAAAGTGCACCTCCAAATGTTATTTTGTGTCCTAACATTTGGAGGTGCACTTAATCGAGACTCGTTTTTATATTTATATAATGCTTATATTCCTAATTCTTCTTTACATTCTTTAAAGGCTTTAAGTGCCAAGTCTAAGTCTTCTTTGCTATGTCCTGCCGAAATTTGAGTTCTTATTCTTGCTTTTCCTTTCGGAACTACCGGGAAGTAGAATCCTACTACATATACGCCCTTTTCTAACATTTTCTCAGCCATTTTTTGTGATAATACTGCATCACCTAACATAACCGGAACTATTGGATGAACTGAATCTATTGTTTCAAGTCCTATTTCCTTTATTTTCTCTCTGAAATATTTTGTATTTTCTTCTACCTTATCTCTGTATTTTGTGCTTGACATAAGCATATCCAATACTTTTATAGAAGCAGCAGCTATAGCCGGTGCCAATGTGTTTGAGAATAAGTATGGACGTGAGCGTTGTCTTAACAAGTCAATTATTTCTTTTCTTCCGCTTGTATATCCGCCGCTTGCTCCGCCTAATGCTTTTCCTAATGTTCCTGTAATTATGTCAACCCTTCCCATAACATCATTGTACTCATGAGTTCCTCTGCCTGTTTTTCCAACAAATCCAACAGCATGTGAATCATCTACCATAACTAAAGCATTGTATTTTTCAGCTAAATCACAAACTCCTTTTAGGTTGCAAATAATTCCGTCCATTGAGAATACGCCGTCAGTAGCAATAAGCTTTAATTTTGCTCCATCTTTTTCTGCTTGAATTAATTGAGCTTCCAAGTCTTCCATGTTGTTATTTTTATATCTGTATTTTTTAGCCTTTGCAAGTCTAACTCCGTCGATAATACTTGCGTGGTTTAGCTCGTCACTAATTATTGCATCATCAGCTGTTGTTATAGTTTCAAATAGTCCTCCATTTGCATCAAAGCACGAAGAATATAGGATTGTGTCTTCCATTCCTAAGAATTCACTTATTTTTTTCTCTAATTGTTTGTGTATGTCTTGAGTTCCACAGATAAATCTAACTGAAGACAATCCATATCCCCAATTGTCATAGCTTGCCTTTGCAGCTTCAATAAGTTCTTTGTTATCTGATAAGCCTAAATAGTTATTAGCACACATATTCAAAACATTGTTTACCTTTGTTGTGCTGATTTTGCTACTTTGAGGAGTTGTTATAACTCTTTCGTCTTTCCATAGTCCAGAGTCTTTTATTTCAGTCAATATTCCTTGAAAATGATTTTTATAATTATTATACATTATGTTTTTCAATCCTTTCTTGAATTAAATTTATAATTTTATTATTTATCCCAGTTCAATATAATTTTTCCAGATTGTCCGCTCTTCATTATTTCAAAGCCTTCTTTGAAATCCTTGTAATCAAATCTGTGTGTTATAATTGGCGTTATATCTAAGCCTGATTGAACCATAGCATTCATCTTATACCATGTTTCATACATTTCACGACCATAAATTCCTTTTAAGAATAATCCGCCGAATATTATTTTATCCCAGTTTACCTGAGTGTCTGCGGATTGAATACCTAGAAGTGCTATCTTTCCTCCGTTTACCATGCTGTCTATCATTTGATTGAAAGCCATTCCGTTACCTGACATTTCAAGTCCTACATCGAAGCCCTCTACCATGTTTAACTCGTTCATGACAGCTTTTAAATCAGTGTTTTTAGTATTTACAGCTCTTGTAGCTCCCATTTTTCTTGCTAAATCAAGTCTATACTCATTTATATCTGTTATAACTACATTTCTTGCTCCAACGTGCTTTGAAATAGCAACTGCCATAATTCCAATTGGTCCAGCTCCTGTAATCAATACATCTTCTCCAACCATGTTAAATGATAAGGCAGTATGTGTTGCATTTCCAAATGGATCGAAGATACTGTAAAGTTCCTCCGGAACATCCTTTGAACATTTGAATAAATTAGATGCAGGTATTGCAGCATATTCAGCAAATATGCCATCTCTGTTTACGCCTATGCCTACAGTGTGCTTGCAAAGGTGTTGGTGACCGCCACGACAGTTTCTACATTTGCCGCAAACTATATGTCCCTCTCCCGTTACTAAATCTCCTACCTTGTAGCCATCTACAAGTTTTCCTAATTCAACTATCTCACCTACATACTCATGTCCAATAGTCATTGGAGTTTTGATTGTATTTTGAGACCACTTGTCCCAGGTGTAAATGTGTATGTCTGTTCCGCAAATAGCTGTTTTGCGAATTTTTACTAATACTTCATTATCCTTGATTTTTGGTATCTCCACCTGTTCAAGCCATAATCCAGGTTCTGCATATTTTTTTACTAAAGCGTTCATTTTTGACATATAAATACCTCCATTGCACCATTTCTTGGTGATATAAATTTATGAGTGGATATTCCTACATTTCACTTGTTTAAATTCCAATTAAATTTATAATACTATTTTTTCATAATACTGTCAAGCATATTAAAACAATTTTTTTGATATGTATCTATTCCACGGACATATAAGCTGTTTTTGTAGACAAATTAAAATTTATCTGAGTAAAATATTATCCTTGCCCCCTTAAATCCAAAATGATATAATTCATCTGCAATATAATTTAATAAGTCAGCAATCTTTGAAGATTTTCCAAATTAAATACAAAGACAATATATTCTTAGCAATAGTCTTTGTTTCTTCATAACTGATTAATGAAAAAATTAATTGGAGGAATTTATTATGTGGATTATGTTTGCATTTGCTTCAGCAATATTCGCAGGATTAACTGCAATACTTGCAAAAGTTGGTATAAAAGATACGGACTCTAATGTGGCGACAGCCCTAAGAACAATCGTAGTATTAATTTTTTCGTGGATTATGGTATTCGTTGTAGGAAGTCAGTATCAAATATCAGACATTGGCAACAGGACATTTATTTTTCTTATATTATCCGGTGTTTCTACAGGTGCTTCTTGGTTATGCTATTTTAAAGCATTGAAAATTGGAGATGTGAACAAAGTTACACCGATTGACAAATCTAGTACAATACTCACCATGATTATGGCATTCTTTTTCTTAGGAGAAAAAATTACATCAATTAAAGTCATTGCAATGTTTTTTATAGGTATAGGAACTTATATGATGATTCAGAAGAAAGAAAATATAAGTTCAGAGCATAAGAATAAATCATGGATTTTATATGCCTTAGGCTCTGCTGTTTTTTCAAGTCTTACATCTATACTTGGAAAAGTAGGTATTGAAGGAATTGATTCAACTCTGGGTACAGCAATACGAACAATAGTTGTACTGATTATGGCATGGATAGTTGTTTTTGTAACAGGCAAGCAAAATACAATAACGAAGATAGATAAGAGAAGCTTGTTTTTTTTAGTTTTATCAGGCTTTGCTACAGGAATTTCGTGGCTTTGCTATTATAGGGCATTGCAGACAGGACCGGCAAGTATAGTAGTCCCAATTGATAAATTGAGCATACTTATTACTGTAGCCTTTTCTTATGCATTTTTTAAGGAAAAGCTTAATAAAAAGTCTGCTATTGGATTAGGACTGTTACTTTTAGGAACTTTTTCTCTGCTCCTTTGATATCTCTATGAAATTATGCTTATAATACAAAAAAGCTATTATAAAATAAATTTATTTTAT
>DCPV01000170.1:4594-5127 GCA_002323775.1 Firmicutes bacterium UBA1535
GGTCGCAAATTGGACATTTTCCAGGAGCTTTTTCTCCCTCATGTATAAAGCCGCAATTAGCACATTGCCATACAACTTTTTCATCTTTTTGGAATACTTTGTTGCCTTCAATATTGCTAAGAAGTGCTAAATATCTTTCTTCATGTTCTTTTTCAATTTTAGCAACACCCTCGAAAAGACGAGCTATGTCATTAAAGCCTTCTTCTTTTGCTTCTTTTGCAAATTTTGCATACATATCAGTCCATTCATAATTCTCGCCTGCAGCTGCATCTTTTAAGTTTGTCATAGTATCAGCGATACCATCATGTAAAAGCTTGAACCATATTTTAGCATGCTCTTTTTCATTATGTGCTGTTTCTTCAAATAGTGCAGCTATTTGCTCATATCCTTCTTTTTTAGCCTTTGAAGCATAAAAAGTATATTTGTTTCTAGCCATTGATTCTCCAGCAAAAGCTGACATTAAATTTGCCTCTGTTCTTGATCCTTTTAAATCTTTCATAATAATTACCTCCATTGATTTTATTTATTTTTTA
>DCPV01000170.1:5323-5528 GCA_002323775.1 Firmicutes bacterium UBA1535
ATTGATTTTATTTATTTTTTAGTTATTTAAACTTGCTGTAAAAAACATTGTTTTATCAAGCAGGTGCTTGATTTATGAGTTTATGGATTATTATATTAATGTTAGTATTACTTGTAAAAAATATATAATAATATAAGCTAAAAGTCAAGATGAAAAATTTTGAAATTTCAAAAAATTTTATCTTTTACATTAATAACAGCTACTA
>DCPV01000089.1 GCA_002323775.1 Firmicutes bacterium UBA1535
TAAAATGCAGTCCAAAAGTTAGATAAAAATATAACTTTTGGACTGCATTTTAAAATGACAAAATACAGTTATGAACATAGACCTAAAACATAAACGATGATGTTAAAATATTGAATTTCATCAGCTCAATCTTTTATAGTTTAATTAAGAAGCAATAATGCTCTTTTATATAATGGATCAAATTCGCAGCCACAAGAACCGCAAAGTTCATCAGCCTTTTTAATAGCTTCAATTAATTCAATGACGATATTTTGAGATAAATTGCTATCATCTTTTGCTTTTAACCAAGCACTAGACGGAGCATCAATCACATCCCAGCCAGATTTGGAAAACTTTGTAATGATTTCAATTAACTCGTTGTTTTTATCTAACATATTAGTTCCTCCATGATTTTATTTTTTATGCTTATCAATTAAGTAATATATTGAAAATATTACCATATTAAAATAATTATTTCAAGAAAAAGATAAGAGAATATTTAATTTGATGCTTGAAGCGTTTTGTATTGATATTTGACACAGAATATATTATTATGTTAGAATAAAAATATATTAAATTTATATTTTGTGAGGGGGATATAGAAATGTTAATTAGGTGGACAACGAAAGATGATAAACCTGCATGGATACAGCTTGCAGATAATGTTGCTGATATATTTGGTAATCCAAATATGCCACATGACAAAGATTTTCATGAGTATATAGACGGAAAGATATCAAAATTTGAATCTTTAATAGCAGTTGACAGAATGAGCGGTAATTGCCTTGGTATTATTGAATTTTCAAGAGCATATAACCGAATAACTTGGTTTGGTGTATTTGAACAATATCGTGGCAGAGGTATTGGTGCTCGTCTTTTGAAAACAGCTCTGCGACAGCTTGATAACACAAGGGAAATTACAGTAGAGACCTATAGTGATGATTTTGCTGATGGATTGCCGGCAAGAACTGTTTACTATAAAGCAGGGTTTGTAGATACTGATAACACAATATATGACCATCTAGGAAACCCACGTTGTAAAATGGTAATTTCAGCTACTGATGAAAAGCGTGGCGGCAGCTTTCATTACAAATATTTAGATTATGACAAATATTCAAAGCTTGATAATTGTTTGTGCTGCAATAATGCTCCTGCTCCTGATTTTTTAGTGGATATAGTTGAGCTTAAACATTCATTTGTTACAGCGGAGAGGATTGCACAGGGCAAGCTGTTTGGTAAATGCCATGTGCTAATCAAAAATCACTATGTAAATTTTGAAGATATACCTTATGATGATATGGCTGGTTTTATGAGTGAGGTACAGCTAGCAGGAAAAGCACTTCATAAGATTACCGGAGCAATAAAAATAAACTATGAAATTCACTCAAATTCTGGTCCTCATATTCATTGTCACTTGTTTCCTAGGTATCTTGATGACGACTTTCCGTCAGCGCCGATTGATTATCGCATCTGCGAACCATCACCCTATGAAAGTGAAGAAGAATTTATGTGGTTTGTGGAGAGAATGAGAGCGGAACTTACTATTTAATTGTTTAGATTTACAAGTAATAAAGGCAATAAAATTTGCTGGAGGTTAAAATATGGGTCATTTAGGTTTTTCTTATGTTGGGCTTATTTTTTTGTTAATGCTGACAATTCCAAACTTGATATGGACAAAAAATCAGCCTAAAGAATATAACTATCAGGGTGAAAATAAAATATTGCTTGCTTTTGAAAGAATAGGACAGATTTGCGTTACCTGTACTGCTCTTATATTTTCAGATTTTAATATCAATAACTGGTCATATTGGAGTTTATGGCTAATTATAGCAGCTATTCTAATGATAATGTATGAATTCTGGTGGTTGCGTTACTTTAAAAGTAATAGGACATTGAAGGATTTTTACAGCAGTTTTTGCGGTGTACCTGTTGCAGGTGCGACATTGCCTGTTGTTGCTTTCCTTTTTCTGGGGATATATGGAAAGGTAATTTGGCTTATAGCCTCAGTTGTTATTTTAGGGATAGGTCATATTGGTATTCATTTACAGCATCTTAAAGATATTCAACAATAAAATTAAACATTGTGAGGTGGATAATCATTTATATAGCAGATATTTTGAAAATATTTCCTCAAAATTAAAGTTTTTTAATTCTATTTTTAGTACTCCATTGATAAAATTATATATAACAATATTATTAAAAAAGGAGGAACAAAGAATGATTAGAGTTGGAAAACCAGCGCCATTATTTACAGCGCCCGCTTTTTACAATGGACAATTTATAAATGTTAGTTTGGATGATTACAAGGGAAAATGGGTTTTATTATGTTTTTATCCTGGAGACTTTACCTTTGTATGAGCTACTGAGGTTTCAGCAGTTGCTGAAAAATATAACGAATTTAGGGCATTGGATACTCAAGTATTATCAATAAGTGTAGACTCAGTTTTTACGCATAAGATGTGGAATGATATGGAGCTTTCTAAGATGATAGGAAGGGATATTCCGTTTCCAATGTTATCTGATAGAGGTGGACATATAGGAGAATTGTATGGGGTATATGACGAAGAAAGCGGTACGGAGGTTAGAGGAAGGTTTATTATTGATCCAGATGGAATAATTCAAGCAATGGAAGTCCTTACACCTCCAGTAGGTAGAAATGTTTCAGAAGCTTTAAGACAAATAAACGCTTTTCAGTATGTAAGAAAGACTAACGGCAAAGAAGTTACGCCATCCGGTTGGAAACCTGGCAAAAGAACATTAAAACCGGGAATAGACTTAGTAGGTAAGGTCTGGGAAAATTGGAATGTAAAAGAAGCGTTTGAAGATTAGTAGTTAAATTCTTGATTAAGTTTTTACGATAGTAAAGAATAACTATAAAGACTGAAAATTAAATGATATACCCCCCTTATATTAAATAATTAAAATAAAGAGAATTTATATTCATAAAAAATGTGTATTGACAAAGTCAGTCAAGTATGATATTTTGTTATATAGTTAGGCTAACTAAATATATAAGAATGGAGGTATTATTTTGGATGTATTCGCTGAAGCTTTAAACAATATTTTAGTTAAAGCATATCGCAATATTTTACGACTTGAGGAAGAAAGCTTAAAGGCTATTAGTGACACAAGTCTTTCTATTAATGAAATGCATTTAATTGAGTGCGTTGGAAAGGGAAAAGAAGAAGGAGCAAATATAAGTAAACTGGCTTCAGAACTGTGCATAACAAGACCATCAGCTACAATAGCTGTAAACAAGCTCGAAAAAAAGGGATATGTAAAAAAAGTAGATTGTCAAGATGATGGTAGAGTAGTGTATGTTGTGTTGACTGATAAGGGTCGTGAAATAGATGATATTCATAAGCTATACCATAGAGATATGGTTGATGCAGTTAGTAAGGAGCTAAGCGAAAATGAGAGAGAATATATCATAGACGTAATTCATAAGCTAAATGAATACTTTAAGAAAAGTATTGGTGAAAAAGTTGAGAAAAACGATAAAACACCTTTTCAAGAAAGCTAATAATAAAAAGCATAAAGTTTTAAATAAATTATGAATAATGAAAGGATATGCACCTAGTTTGCGTTTAGCAAACTTTGCTCATTGCACAAATTGTGCAGTAAGTGCATGGACATATAAATGAGTTTTAAAGTATTAGGTACAGGGAGCTACGTTCCGCCACGTGTAGTAACGAATGATGAGCTTTCAGGTTTTTTAGATACCTCGGATGAATGGATAGTGCAAAGGGTTGGCGTAAAAGAACGACATGTTTGTACTACAGAGACTGCAACTGACCTTGCTTATAAAGCTGCACTAAAGGCCTTGGAGGATGGGAACACAAAAGTAGAGGAGCTTGACATGATAATTTGCGCTACTGTAAGTAACGAATACGTTTCACCGTCACTTGCTTGCAGTGTACAGAAGCTTTTGGGAGCATCATGCCCTGCTATGGATGTCAATGCAGCTTGCAGTGCGTTTATATTTATGCTGGAAACAGCAGCAGGATTCTTTGCATTAAGAAAATTGCGTAAAATTCTAGTCATAGGCGCTGAGAGAATGAGTCGTATTTTGGACTGGGAGGACAGAGGAACATGTGTTATATTTGGTGATGGAGCAGGAGCAATGCTGCTTGGCAACGGAGATAACTACATTTATTCAAAATTAAATACAACTGGTGACGATACAGTTATAAAAATTCCTAATTATACAGGAAATTCTCCTTTTTACGAAGGAACTGTAAATAAACCTGTTATATATATGAATGGGCAGGAAACATATAAATTTGCTGTAAACGCAATGTGTAAGGACTTAAAGGAAGCAATTAATATATCAGGTATCAAAGAAGAAGATATAGCTATGGTTATACCTCATCAGGCGAATGTCCGCATCATAGAAGCAGCTAAAAAAAGACTTAATATACCTGCAGATAGATTTTACATAAATATTGAAAAATATGGAAATACATCAGCAGCAAGTATACCAATAGCCATTGATGAGTTAAACAAAAGTGGAAAATTAAAAGAAAATGACAATTTAGCATTATGCGCATTTGGAGGAGGACTTTCGAGTGCAGCGTGTATCTTAAGGTGGTAAAATTTTTTTTGAACAAATTTGGTTAGATAGTCTAACTAATTTAAGAAAAGCAATCATAAAATATTTTAAATTAATAGGAGAAGAAAATGAATATAGAAAAATTAGCAAAAATAATAGCAGAGAATGTAGAATGTGACGCTGAGTCAATAAATGAAGATACAACATTTGAAAGTTTAGGTGTGGATTCACTTGCAACAGTTGAGTTGGTTATGCAATTAGAAGAAGAATTAGGGTATGAATTGCAGCTTGATGAAAAGTTGCTTACAGTAGGGGATTTACTTAAATTCATAGCAAAAAAACAAGCTTAAGGAATAAGGTTAAAAAAATGATAAGAACATCAATTTGTGAGCTTTTAAATATTAAGTACCCTATATTTCAAGGCGGTATGGCATGGATTGCTGATGGTAATCTTGCGGGAGCAGTATCTGCTGCTGGAGGACTTGGAATAATAGCCGCAATGAATGCAGGAACAGATTATTTAAGAGAACAGATTAATATTGCAAGAAAAATAACTGATAAGCCTTTTGGTGTAAATATTATGCTCATGAGTCCCCATGCAGATGAAATATCCGACATTGTAATAGAAGAAAAAATACCTGTTGTCGTAACTGGTGCCGGTAATCCTGCTAAGTACATAAAAAAATGGATTGAAGCAGGAATTAAGGTCATACCTGTTGTAGCCTCTGTTGCTTTGGCAAAGCTTGTTGAAAGAGCAGGAGCCTGTGCTGTCGTAGCTGAGGGAGGAGAAAGCGGTGGTCATGTAGGTGATCTTACAACCATGAGCTTAGTTCCTCAAGTATGTGATGCGGTAAATATACCAGTCATAGCGGCTGGCGGAATAGCAGATGGCAGAGGTGTATGTGCTTCTTTCATGCTTGGTGCTCAGGGCGTACAGCTAGGTACACGCTTCCTTGTAGCAAAGGAGTGTTCAGTACATCAGATTTATAAGGATAAAGTTATTAAAGCCACTGATATTTCAACAATAGTTACAGGCAAAAGACTTGGTCATCCTGTCAGGAGCTTAAAAACAGCATTTTCTAAGGAGTACTACAAAGCAGAATATTCTGATATATCAAATGATGATTTAGAAGCTATGGCAGCGGGAACACTTAGACTTGCAGCAATTGAGGGTGATGAAAAAAGAGGTTGTTTTTTAGCAGGTCAAATTGCTGGAATGGTTAATAAGGAACAGAGTGCAGCTGAAATAATTAACGAGATATTTGAAGAAGCTCAAATTATTTTAAGTGGGGCAAAAAATTTAATAAAATGAAAAATAATGAAAGGATATGCACTGATATTTAGTATTTCTTGAAATGAAAGTAGATTTCTTGTGAAATCAGTGCATGGGCATATAAATGGGTAAAATAGCGTTTTTATTTTCAGGTCAAGGGGCGCAGTATAGCGGAATGGGCTTGGATTTATACAATAACAGTCCAATAGCAAAAGAATTGTTTGAGCAATTAGAAATAATTAAATCCGGAAATATGGAATTGTGTTTTGTAGGAACAAAGGAAGAATTGACTAAAACAATAAACACTCAGCCATGTCTTTACAGCGTCGATTTAGCAGCGGCACTATCCTTGAAGTCAAGGGGTATAAATGCTGATGTAGTAGCTGGGTTTTCACTTGGAGAGCTTGCGGCATTGAGCTTTGCCGGCAGTATGAGCTATATGGATGGATTTAAAATAGTATGTAAACGTGGTGAATATATGCAGGCTGCCGGAGATGAACGTGAAAGCTCAATGATGGCAGTTTTAAAGCTAGATAATGAAACTGTAGAAAGCTTATGTAAAAAGTATAATGAAGTATATCCGGTTAATTACAATTATCCGGGTCAGCTTGTAGTTTCGGGCTTGAAATCTGAAATGGAATTATTTAAGCTTGATGTAAAAGAAGCTGGAGGTAAAGCACTTCCTCTTAGTGTAAGCGGAGCTTTTCATTCTCCTTTTATGCTGTCGGCAGAAAAAAGATTTAAAGAATATCTTAAGGACTTTGAGTTTGATATTCCCAAAATACCTGTGTACTCAAATTGTACAGCTGTGCCTTACAATCATAATGTTTCAGAGCTATTGTCTAAACAGCTTATGAATCCTGTTTTATGGCAGAAATCAGTTGAAAATATGATAAATGACGGAGTAGATACCTTTATAGAGGTCGGAGTAGGAAAAACCCTTAGTGGATTTATATCAAAAATATCCGAGCATGTGTCTGTTTATAATGTAGAGGATATGGAAAGCATTGAAAATACTGTAAGGTCTTTAAAAAATGCTTAGGAGGCAAGAGATGTTAAGAGGTAAAAAAGCTGTAATTACGGGTGGCTCAAGAGGTATAGGAAAGGCTATAGCTCTTAAACTAGCACAAAACGGTGCAGACATAGCAATTATATATTCCGGCAATGAGGAAAAAGCCTTAGAAACCTGTGCTGAGGCTGAAAGCTTTGGTGTAAAGGCGTATAGCTTTAAATGTGATGTATCAGACTTTACTAAAACAAAGCAAGTAGTTTCTGAAATAATAGAAAAATTAGAAACAATAGATATACTTGTTAATAATGCAGGTATAACAAAGGATAGTTTGATTTTATCTATGAAAGAAGAAAGCTACGACTTAGTCTTAGACACAAATTTAAAAGGTGCATTCAATATGATAAAGCATTGTTCGAGTGTATTTTTAAAGAAAAGAAGCGGTAAAATAATTAATATAAGTTCTATATCAGGCATCATTGGCAATGCAGGGCAGGCAAATTATTCTGCATCAAAGGCTGGACTTATTGGCTTGACAAAATCTGTTGCTCGTGAGCTTTCGAGTAGAAATATATGCTGCAATGCTATCGCACCAGGGTTTATAGAAACAGATATGACACAAAACATAGACGATAATAATCAGTTATTAAGTAGGATACCTCTTGGGGTTATGGGAAAACCAGAGGATGTAGCTAGCTTAGCTGCATTTTTATGCACTGCTGACTATATAACTGGTGAGGTTATAAGAGTAGATGGCGGACTGGCAATGTAGACTGTAAGCATAAAACTTTTTGTAATGTAAAAAAGGCATTTCAAAGATTTATGATACAGCAAAGTCTTATAACAAGGCGAATTTAAAAAGTAAGAATAATGAAAGGATAAGCACTGAGAATATTCACAAGTATTTCGTGATTTTTGTGAAATCGGTGCATGGTATAAGCATAAAGAACATGAAAAGAGTTGTTGTAACAGGATTAGGAGCTGTGACTCCTATAGGAAATGATGTTGCTAATTTTTGGCAATCTCTTATATCTGGAAAATGTGGTATAGCTCCTATAACTAAATTTGATGCTACTACGTATAAGGTTAAGCTCGCAGCCGAAGTGAAGGATTTTGATGCGTCCTTGTATATGGATAAAGGCGATATAAAAAAGAGTGATTTATTTACTCAATATGCTGTGGCAGCGGCAAGTCAGGCTGTTGCTGATAGTGGAATAGAAAATAATATAGATTCTGAAAGATTCGGAGTGTACTTTGGTTCTGGTATAGGTGGAATAGAAACATTTTCTACAGAAATGGAAAAATTAATATCTAAAGGAAATAGAAAAGTCTCCCCATATTTTATACCTATGCTGATATCAAA
>DCPV01000053.1 GCA_002323775.1 Firmicutes bacterium UBA1535
TTGAGATTACTCCTGAAGAAGTTGCACAAGCAGAAAACTATGTAAGGCAGATTAGAAAGTCATCTGTATTATATAGTGGTGCTACTATTAGAGCTTTTGTTGTTGGTGCTTCCATTGGAGATGTCGATGATAAAAAGGAAACAACAAGCGGACGAATTGATGTTGTCACATATGGGCACTTAGTTCAGACTGCAAAGGTTAAGTTATTTAGACTGCAGGAGCAGCTTACAGAGCACTATAATGCAATGGATGATGATAGCATTGTTGAGAAAGCACTAAAACAGGCAAAACAAATTAAAATTAATATTTAACGTAAATATAAAATCAATTGATTTTGAGGTAAAAATTGAAAAATGGAAGCATATTGAACGTATCAAGGATTATGTCGCAGATATAAGATATTATGCAGAATATCAACCATATACTACTAAATAATCTATTAAACAATATTTCAGCTATGTAATGGAATTATTTAATAAAAATGAACTATATTTAGATATATTAAAATTTAATGAATAAAATAAATTACATTAGCATATATAGAGAAAACATATAAGAGTAGATTATCAGGTAATAGCGGATATATATAATTAAAATAGTATTAGGAGAAAAATTATGCGTGATGATTTTAATCAAACTGCTAAAGAGAAATTAGACTACAGGGTTGGTTCAAATGTTCAAATCCGGATTGCCGCAGGCCGACAAGTGGACCAAAAGAAGATGTAATATTATGATATAAAAATAGACTTTTATTTAACAAAAGAGGATTAATTAGAATTTATTATTAGAGAATGTAAAAAGGAAAGGAATGATATAGTGAAATTTTTTACTGGTAAAGAAGTAAGGGGCTTTGTTAAGGAAAAACATGAAAAGATGAAGCAAGAAGTCTTAGTGCTTAAGGATTCTGAAATACTTAATTGCGATTTTGAACAATGGGCAGATTATCTTGCATCCAAATACTATATTGAACCTATTACACTTTTTGAAAATAATATTGATAAAACAATGTCTGAAACAAAGGTTAAACTTTATAACCAATGGGCAAAGACAAGCAGTTATGAGCCAGAATATTATATGATTGATGGGTATTGCATTGCTTTTGTTATACCATTTGATGGTGATGAAAAACTGCTGCAATTAAGACCATCCACTTTTATACTGACAAGTTTTGAAGTTGCATCTATGCAGGGTATTTATAATAATTCTTGTGGGAGTTTTTCTTTGGAATTCTGTTACACTGCACAGGAACTTAAAGAAAAGACTAATGTTAATGAGTTTGTTGAGAGTGAGTTTAAGCATGAATTTGAAAGTTATAGAAAGATGATAAATTATGTAAACTCTGAAGTAGAGCAATATAATAAAGGTATAAGAAGCAATGCTTTGCAATTATTAGATACGCGTAAGAAAAAAGCAACTGATTATGCAGCTCTTAGTCAGTCGTTAAATATTCCTATTAAATTAAGTACTACTGCTCCAAATATTGCGCCATTGCCATTAAATCATGTAGTTAGACAACCTATTTCGAAACCAACTTCAAAGCCTCTATCAAAAGAGTATTGTATTTCAGATGACGATTACAAAAATATTGTCAATATTATTCACAATGTATGTACGTCTATGGAGGCAACTGCACGAACTTTTATTAAGACTGGCGAAGAGGAAATTCGTGATTTTATACTTGCAACGCTTGGTACACACTATGTAAATATGGTAACAGGTGAAACTTTCAGAAAAGTTGGAAAAACAGATATACACATTGTATTTGAGAATAAGGCTGCGTTCATTGGTGAGTGTAAAATTTGGCATGGTATAAAGAAATTCGAAGAAGCAGTTGAGCAGCTATTTGGATATTCCACATGGAAAGACACAAAAATTGCACTAATTGTATTTAATAAAGAAAATAAGGATTTTGCATCAATCCAACAAAATATTCTTTTTTGGATACAATCAAATGCCAAACGATATGAAGTTAAAAACGGAAATATATGGTCTTGTGTACTTCATCGAGAAGATACGAATACAGATGTTCAAGTGGCTATAGCACTATATGATATAACGATTTAAATATTACAAATGATTTTATATTATATTCATATTGTCAGCGAATAGGAAAAGAAAGTTTTGATGATGATAAATGAAAATATTATGTGATTTTTTATATAATTACAAGGAGGTTTGTAATGTCGTTCTTTAACTTTTTCAAGAAAAAACCAATTAAAGACGAGAAGCATTTAGAGACAAATGAAGTGCTAACTAGGAATTCAAAACATACGGAATTAGCTGAACCACCAATAGTAAAGGTGACAGCGCAAATAATATCATCTGTCCCAGATGATATTATTCCAGTAGAGAAAAGAATAAAAAAGGCAAAAATAAGTAAGCATGGATTGTATCCTCACGAGGTTTTGATACTTGATTATGCAGATTCGTATTTTACAGAAGAAAACTCTTTTCAAGGCTTTTGGTGGTACAAATATGGAGTAAGAGATGTTGATAATTGCCTTCGTTCTCTGCTTGAACGGGAGTTTTTGCAAGTAGGAAACTTACAGAGTGCTATCGAGAATGAGACTGCCACAGTTATAAAGAGTGAATTGAAAACTCATGGACTTAAAGTGAGTGGTAAAAAAAGTGAACTGGTGCAGCGTCTGATGGCAGAGGTATCTCATGAAGAACTTAACTCTCGGTTTGCTAAAAGAACATATCAGTTAACTGAACTTGGAATGGTGGCACTTGAAGAGGAAGGATATGTGCCATATATACATAGGCATCCAATTGAAGAGTTGGATATATGGTCACTTAATAAAATAATTCATGAACCTCCATGCATGTCATATCGCGATAAAATTTGGAGCTATCTAAATAAGCGAAGTATGGAACACTTTTCAGTTGGAAACTTTGGACTATATAGAAATTGTCGATATCATATGTATCTTTTTTTGATGGAAGAGAAAAGATTAGAAGATGCGCTGGGTATGCTATCGGAAGTAGTATTTTATGATTTAAGCGGACTTGATAATAACTACGATTCGCAATATCTGCATATTTGGGCTAAGAACTTTTTTCCATATAAAGATTCTACCGTAACAATGGCCCCTGGTATTACAAGTGCTGTTATGCAATGCCAAAAAGAGCTTAATCTAACAGATGAGAAACTCAATAAAGCAATGCTTGACCGTATGAATCGCCTAAGTGCACCTTTACATATTTTCACACCGGAAGAATGTGTGGATATTGTCTTTATGGAAAGTCTTGAGGACACTGATGCATTAACAAAAATGTATGCAAAGGCAAAACGGCGGTTCAAACAGAGTTTTCCTGAAATTAAATGTTGAGTTTTGATATATTTATTGAAGTAATTCTTATGGAATATTATAATATCGATAGAATTACGATGCAAAAAAATGTACTAAACCTGTAATTTGTATAGCATGTAGATAACTATGGAGAATTAGGATAAGAGTTGTAAAGGACAAGGAATTGATAGACCTGAGACAGTAATTTATGATTATCATAAAGGAGACAATAAAAGTGTTTCATGATTTGACATATAATTATAAATCTAGAGATTATGTAATAGCCATTACTTTAAAAGAGGGAGATTACTTTGGAAATATATTTTATCAGTATAACTATAATGGACATGGATTATCAGTAACGATTATGGAAGATATATTGAGGTTTATTGAAAGTCTAAATTGTCAAGAAATCAATGATTTAAATGAAGAAGGATTACTAAACAGTAACATTGGTATACGAGCTGATATTAATGGCAAGGACCTTCATTTTGAGCTGAAGAATGAAAAAAAGGATATATTAGCTAAGACAATATCAGCAGATGATTTACAAAAATATATTGTTGGATACCAAATGATCAGATGTGATGGTCATGGAAAGAAAAAAGAGTATAGAAGATGTAAATCATGTAAAAAATTTGAGCCAATTGAAGGCGGGGCAAAAGGGCTTTGTACTGATAGAGGAGATGTTATTCAAAGAAGCAGAATGATATGTGCGTTTGACTATATTCCGAATGAAACGGAATAAAATTGATTTCAAAAGATATAAAGGAAGTGGGTTGTAAATGACGTTTCAAAAATTTGATCCGAGAGTCAAAACTTTATATTTCAAGTAAAGAAAGGTGACAAGTTTTGATAATAATAATGTTTAAAAATAAATAAACATATTCTGCAATTTAGAATACTAGAAAAGAGGTGAAAGAATGCAGTTTAAAATAGACTGGAATCGATTTAATGATAAAAACCCTAATGTTGAAAATAGTTTTGAGGAAATGTGTAGGCATCTATTTTGTAGAAAATTCAGTATAACTGGGTATGATTTTCAAAGTAATTATAATCAAACCGGATTAGAAATAGAGCCTATTCTCTTTGAAAATAAAAATTATGGATTTCAATGCAAATACGTTAAAAACAGTCCATATAAACAAGTTGAAGAATCATTAAATAAAGCTTTTGATGCTTATAAAGATATTGATTGTATATATGTTTATACCAATGCAGATATAAAACCTAACTGTACAGTCAATGAATTAGGGAAAAATGACACACCACGAACTAGATTATATAAAAAGGTTTGTGAGAATAAGGTAAAATGGGTAACTTTACAAAATTTCACGTCAATACTTAATGAAGAAAATAACTTAGACATAGCTGCTTTTTATTTTGGAATAGGTAAAGAAAAAGGTTTCATTAATAATTGTATCAGTAAAAATGATGCTGAATTTCTGTCTTCCGAAGCTTATTTAAGTTTGAAGCTAAAGGATAATGAAAATAAATTATGTAGTATTAATGAAATAGTGAATAAAAGCAAGGTATCATTGCTGAAAGGCGACCCAGGAACAGGTAAAAGTGAAATCTTAAAAAAAGTATTTCTTAATTATAGCAATGCTCATGCGGTAGATAGAGACATAATTTATAAAGTTTTAGAGCAAAAAATAATGCCAATTTTTATTCAGTTAAAGGAACTTGTTAACGGAGATATTGAAAACATTATTAGATGTAGAATGGCTGATTTTGGTTTAAATATGTATGCCAAACATTTTACTTATTTATATATTTTAGATGGAATAGATGAAGTGTCTTTTGATTATGCCAATAACATTTCATTATTTATTAAAAGGTTATTGAAAGAAAATTCTACATATTCAATTTTGTTATCATCAAGGACACATAGTTCAAATATTACAGTACTTAAAAATGTTTTGTTGGATATAGAGGAGTATTATATTGATAAATTAAATGTTTCCGACATTGAAAATTATTTTAACATAAATAAGAACGATAATAAACAACTGCATTATAACTCTATTAAAAGCGAAATAGGAAGTCTTATTAAGGAAATCGTTGACATTTTCTCTATTAAGCTATTATGGGATAATATTGAAAAAATCAATATTGAAACTACTAAAATTGGCTTGATAGATGAATCTATAAAAATGCTATTAAATGGACGCAGGATACATGAGTTAAATCTTTTAGAAAATAAAGCGGATAAGATAAGGCAACTCTGCAGAGCAATTGCAGTGTATATGCAGAAAAATAAAAAATTATCTATAGAATTGGCCAGCCTCCAGCAATTAATCAATAATGAATTTTTGAATTTGGAAAATAACGATGTAAATAAAATTGTTGCTTACTTAAAAGAAATCTTTTTTTCGGCAAAAGAGCATAACTTTTCCCAAAGTTTATTTACTTTTAGCCATAGGCGTTATCAGGAATATTTTTTATACGAAAAACTAAGACTTGAATTTCTAAATAATCCTAAAATTATAAGGGAACTAAATATTTTATCTAATAAAGAATTTATGACAGGTGTATTTTTTCCACAAATGAAGTCTGAATGCCGAGAAAGCCAAGATTTGATAGGTACATTATCACTTGATTTTGTATGGGATTATTTAGGTCCTGGTTACTGGTATAAGTTAAAAAATACTCAAATGCCATTAAGAAATGATTGGGGCAGTTCAGAACCCGAATATAAACTATCAGAAGAACTTTTGTATGCAGTAGCAGCTCAGACACCTTCTTCCTTAGAAATTCTATTAAGTGATGAAGACCTACCTTTATCTGACTATTTTAATGATAAAAAAAGATACATTAAGGCTTTAGAGGTATTTCATCGTTATGGTCACGAAAAACAAGCAAGATATTTTTTGAATTTGATTTCCACTAAAATAGATAAAAAAGAACAACAGAATCTGATATGGGATAATAGCTATTCATTTATATATTACCGATATAAAATTTTAGGGGATTCATTGTTGCAAATTATAAATGACCTTCCCGATATATCTAATGACAATAGTATAGAAGGATATAAACGTTTAGAATCTCCATTAAAGAGTATGGTGAGGTCGTTTTATAAAATAGTGCTGGAATTTGACCCGAGTTTTATTGTTAGGAATTCTGAAATAATACCTAAATGTCATTTAAATATTATATGTGATGAGTTATGTGAAACTAAGAATGTTATATTAATAATCATGAATAACGATATTAAAAATGGAGTACGTGATGTATACTTGAAAAAAGGAAGGGTCAAAAAAGAGGATATTGCTGTTCCTGTTATACTGAAGTTGATTAATTACAAAGACGTGTCAACTATGGGTATTGAGGAATACTTTAAAAGCATTAACACCGGTAACATTCTAACTTGGGATAGGAGACGATATCTAAATGTATTATTAGCTGCACTCTATAGCAAACAGGAAAATATTATATATCCAGAAGCGAAAAATCAATCTCGAATCATGGGAATAGTATTAAGCTATTTTAATGATAACCAAGTGCTGATGATTCAAAGTATTATTCAAGAATTAGGTGAAATGGAAAAAATGAATAGCTTTGAAATGTCGCAGTTTTTGGGAATAATGATATCATTTTTAAAGTTACCAGTTAATTTGATTAAAAAATATTTGAATGCATTAGCCAGATATACGAATAAAGTAGGTATGTCTACAATTTTCTATTTTATTAAAGAAAATAATCCGGATATGTATTCTCAAATAAGTAATCCTGGTATGATAAAACGAATGTTTACTGAATCAAAAGAAAAAGGAATAACGTCATACTATGGTGATTATACAGAAACCTTGTTACAGTTTGCTAAAATGATTGCAGATTTTGATTTTGAACAAAGTTACTTAATCGTAAGAGAATGCATAAATGCAGGAATACTTAGACCATGTTTTAGAAAAGAAGATATTGTAGATTATGTGTTATGTAACTGTCTTAAAATAGCAAAGGAAAATTTCTGGTATACAGATAGAGAACTTACCTCTTATGTATCTGCCGTAAGAGATATGATTATTCTAATGCAAGAAAGTACGGATGGTGGTGGAAGGAGTAACTACTATAACTATGTTTTAAAAGAATACCTTCCTAATCTATATGATAAATTTTCTATTGACGGTGGAAGCTCTTCACATTCTGAAAAATATAATCAGAATGAAATATCAATAGAGGAAATTAAACAATCACTAAATATACAAAATATAAAAAAGTACTATATGGGAGACATAGAGGCAGACTACTCATCAAAAGAATTATGGGAAATACTAATTTCATATGAAAAAGAAAAAACGGGTAGGCTCGACATACTATTTAAGTGCTTTGAAGAAAGCCACTATCCATATGTATGGGGATTTGGTAATTGTGAATATCACCATATTCCTACAGCTATTTTATGGAAAGATTCAGAATGGTCACATGAAATAAAGAATTTCATGATGAAGCAAGGTGGTCGTACTGGGTTATACAACACGATTAAAATGTGTGGAATTATAGGGGAGGATGAGCTGGGCAAGAAGTTTTTTGAGCAATTTATTCGTTTATGTGAATTATTGGTTTTTGAATAAAGATTAATGTAGTTAGTTTGAATTGGCATCATTATCATCGTCACAAGGCACCTTGAGTATTTTATCAATGATTTTTCTATCTAAGACTATTGAAGTTTTTAATAATAAATGATAAAATGAAGCTATGATTAATAACGAAATTATGTCAATAAAGGACAAAGTTATTGGCACAATTAATTCTAAAAGCATACATTTGAAAAAGAATCACGAAACTATTTTAAAGAATCAAAAGAAACTCTAATTTTTAAGACAGTTTATACTTAAGCTGTACACTTGATGTGCAATGAAAAAAGAGGTTCGGGAACGAAGCTTGTGGAAGTAGTAACTGATATTGTAAAAAAGTCGCAAAAATCATTAGTAAGTAGAGGTGAAGTATCCAGTGCTATTCAATGGTTAATTTATTCAGGAATTATAGGGGATTGCAATTTGTGCAACGAAGGTGATGTTAATTATATAATCCCAGCTAGAAGAATGTATTATATAGACTGTGGTATAGCATCATACGTATCAACTAAAACAGGCTTGCCAACAGATTCTATAGAGGGATTCATAACAGAAAACTTTGTTTATTCAGAGCTATATAGATTATATGCTGTGAAGTATTCAAAAAGTAAAGTAAAAGGAGATGTTCCTTGCTTTTCAACTTATCACGACTATGAGTTGGATTTTATGGTATTAGCTAAAGATAATACTGTATATGGAATAGAAGTTAAAACAAGCAGAGGCAATTTAAAATCGCTAAGATTTTTTATTGATAAAAGATTAATAAACAAAGTTATATTAGCAGAAAAAACGAATGGTGGTAGAGGTGAAAATTTTGATACTATACCAATATACACGGTCAGTACAAGATTTCCTTATGAATCGTGAGATTGAGTATAGTTAAAAATTGATTATGCTAACAAAATGCTAACACAGTTAATACAACCTAAATTAAAACTATGCACAAAATACAAAATAGGCTATACATAAGTACACTAAAATCAACCCAAAATACAGCAAAACAAACCCATACTTAATGCAAGGAATGATGTAAAAAGAACTAAACTACAGTTATATGAAGACTAGAAGCACTGAATTTCAGCGCTTTTTTGTGCTTCATAATCAATAGACATTAAGTGAAGACAATATTATAAAAAGATAAAATTGACAATAATAGCCACAAAGTATATAATTTGTTTATTGGAAGAATTATTATATGGAGTATAGTAATAAAAATTTGTATAAAGTGTGGAAATGCTTGAAAGTGTCTTATTAAATATTCAAAATGATGATTGGCACCTAAAGTTTACAGATAAACGTACGAATCTATTTTTCTGTACATGTCAATTTCACTGTTTTGAAGATGGTAACAAGAGACTTGTAATTACGCTATCAACATTATTTTTATTATTAAACGGATATTTGTTTATAGCATAAATATTTCTGGCAAAGATAGAGAATATAAGTCTTATTATTGCTACAAGTAAAATTGATAAAGAATTACTACATAACATAATAGTCACAATTATGAATGGAACATACGATTGTGATGAGTCGTTAGAACTTGAAACTTATAATGCTATTAACAGAGAACTGTATAAGTAGAAGATATGAAAAATTTCTATTATTAAGAAGAGAATCTCAATTAAAGGAGAAAATATGCTTAGTTTATTCATTTCAAGAGTAAAGATCAAGAACTTTAGAAATTTTAAGAATGTTGATGTGAATTTAGGACATAAAGAAGTAATAATCGGCGAAAACAATGTAGGAAAAACAAATTTTTTAAGGGCATTGCAGCTTGTTTTGGACCCATCCTTGTCAGATGAAGATAGAATGCTAGATGAATCAGATTTTAATGATACGTTGGTTAATCCAATGGAAAATGATGAAGAGATTCAGATAGACATTTTTATTAGCAATTATCAAAACAACAAAACCATTCTTACAGTTTTAGAGGGAGCAACTGTAAAAAATGCTAGTGGCGAAGAAGAATTACAAATTACATATAAATTCTTTCCTCATAATGATGATAATGGAAATAAAGAATATGAGTTTAATATTTACAAAGCAAATGATGAATCCAGAAGGTTTGGAGCATATGAAAGAAAGTATTTAAATTTAAAAGTTATTAAAGCCTTGAGAGATGTTGAAGGAGAAATGAGAAACTCCAGAACATCCCCAGTAAAAAGGATGCTGGATGAATATTCAATTGATAAGGAAGAATTAAAGCGTATAGCAGAACAATACGAAATGAGTGGTAAAGAAATATTAAATTTAGATGAACTAATTGATCTTACAAATAATATTAATAAAAGATTCTGTACAATACTTGGCAACAGTAATTTTGACGTATCTTTACAAGCTATGGAAGTTGATCCGAATAGAGTGCTAGCTTCTCTTAAATTGCTTATGGCAAATAGAAATGCGGCTGATATAAGTTTAGGCTTGAACAATATCTTATACATATCAATGGTATTACAAATGCTACAAGACAAGACTGTACCTTCATTTCTAAAAGCAGATACATATGATGAATTAAAGGCAAAAGAGGACAGCAAGATATTAGTTGACGTTTATGAATTGAAAACAGAAACTGGAAACTACTTTTTAAAGGAAGGCATAAACGATGCTGAAATGTCAGAAATTTATACCTTTATGAATAAGAATGTGCCTACAAATAAAGGAGTAACCATTTTGGCAATAGAGGAACCAGAAGCACATTTGCATCCAGTAAATCAGCGATTAATTTATAAGGATGTTATCAAAAACAGTAGCAATTCTGTGTTGCTAACAACACACTCAACGCATATAACTTCAATAGCTCCAATCGAATCAATAGTTCATCTCCATGAGAAACAAGGAGAAGGAACAGTTATTCATGCTACAGCTTGTATGCCTATTGATGAAGGAGAATTCCTAGACGTAGAAAGATATCTGGACGTTAAACGTGGAGAGATTTATCTTGGTAAAGCTGTAATTTTAGTCGAAGGAATAGCAGAAGAATATATAGTTCCTAGACTTGCAGAATCGTTAGGGAAACCTTTAGATGAGAAGGGCATTATTGTTTGTAACATAAACAGTACAAACTTTACTCCTTATGTAAAATTGTTGGCAAATCTGAATATTCCATATGCAGTGATAACGGATGGAGATCATTATTATAAAGAAGAAAAGACCAAAAAAGTAAAAGATGGATCTGATGTAGTAGAAGAGGGAAGAGTATATCATGTAATGGATAAGGATGTTCCAGAGGATGCGCCTATTGGTTATTTAGGTAATGAAATTATTTCAAAGTTAGTTTTAGATTTAGGATTTATAGCTAAGAAGGATATTCCTGAGGATTTCAAAGAGCAAGATATACTTTTTAATAAATATGGATTTTTTGTCGGAATTCATACACTTGAGGTAGATATGATGAAAGCTTGCAAAAAAATCAAAGTAGCAACTCAAGTGTTTATAGATATCTTTAATGATTTGACAATAGGTGGTGAAACGCAGAAGAATAATTTTAAGAACGAGATAGAATCTGGAGATTACTGGAAGTGCTTAAATAAAATTGAAAGTAACGGAATTGGTAAAGGAAGATTCGCTCAAAAACTTGCAGGAAGATGTTGCAAGGAACAAGCGCCTCAGTACATAAAGAATGCAATAGATTATATCTATCAGAAAGTGAATGAATAGTATGAGTTATTATGCAGATAAATTAGAACAAGTGAAAAGTGATCCTTGGCAAAAAAAAGCCTATGACACAGAAGATAGCACAGTTGTTATTGCAGGACCTGGGAGTGGAAAAACAACCATCTTAACATTAAAAATAATGAAACTCCTTAATGGACATATTAAAGACCCTCAAGGTTTAGCATGTCTTACATTCACGAAGGAAGCAGCAAGAGAATTTGAAGATAGATTAAAAGCTTACGGATATAAAAATAGAAGAAATGTATTTTTAGGTACGGTACATTCATTTTGTATTTCTGAAATATTAGTAAAGTTTTGTAACTTATATGATTGTGAATTACCTTTACCTATTAAGATTGTGCCTAGCCAGTTAAGTGCTAAGATATTAAATGATATAAAAAATGAGATGGGAATTAAAAAAAATTATTATAAAATTGAGGCAATAAATAAAGAACGCTCATTAGGTATAGAAGGAATAAGTCAAATAAAAACAGAATCTGATCCTACAGCAAAAAAAATTGCGGCTGAATATGAAAAAAGAATTTTTGCAGCTGGTTATGTGGATTTTCAAAGTGTTATTACATATTCAACAAAGCTGATTCAAGAACAGGAATATGTTCGTAAGTGTCTTAGTGCGAAGTTCCCTTGGATTGTTATAGATGAATATCAAGATTTGGGAAAGCCATTACATGAAATAATCCTTTCTCTATTTACGCAAACAGATATAAAAATTTTTGCAGTTGGTGATGCAGATCAATCAATTTATAGCTTTGCTGGAGCTGTTCCTGATTATCTAATGGAACTTTATAATAGAGATGATACTATTTCTGTTGAATTGAAAAATAATTATAGAAGCAATCAAGATATTATCGATGGTTCAGAAACCGTTCTTAATATTTCAAGAGACTATCATGCAATGACAAGAGAAGGGGAATCAGCTGTATATAGATTCATCACTTGTAATAACGGATATCCTGATCAGTTTGATTACTTTATTAAAAAGATTATTCCTGAGTGTAAAAAAAAATTAATACCAATGGAAGAAATTGCGGTATTGTTAGGGACACAAAATGACTGTAAAGATTTATCTTTAAAGTGTCTGGAAAACAATATTCCATGTTACATTCCAAAACATGCATTCGACAGGAGTGATTTCGTACAGTGGATGGAAAAATGTGCGCTCTGGATAAATGACAAAAGTAAAGTTTCTTTTGATGATATATTTGAATATTGGTATAATATTCAAATTATGCATAGAGAAAACAAGTTTTTTAGTGAAAAAGAAATTATACAGATGAAAAAGAGTTTACTAGAAACATTATATGGAAGTATGGAGAAAAAAAGTGATTTGAAAGAATGGATTCACTACATACTGATAGAACTTAAAATAGGTGATTTATTAGAAAAATCAGAACATATGCCAGATGAGAAAGATAACCTATGTAAGCTTTATAAAGATGTCTCTGACGAAAAATATAAGGATTATGATACAAACAAATTCTCCAAAATAGGAAAACCTGAAAACCAGATAACAATTACCACACGTCATAGTTCAAAAGGACTGGAATTTGAAGTTGTAGTTATGATGGGAATGGATGAAGAGCATTTCCCAAGTTGGGCGATAAAAAAAGAACCTAACAATATTTACGAAGAAAATAGAATTTGTTTTGTATGTGTAAGTAGAGCAAAAAGAGTTTGTATTTTAATGAATTCAAATTATTATACTGAGTGGAATTACTATTATGGAAGAGAAGAAATAAAAAGATATTATCCATCTCGGTATATTAATCAATTAATGAAAAAATATTCTAATAATTAGGAAATTTCATAATTGAGAAAGTGTTATAGTAATCATAATTGTTAATTAGATACTGATATAGATGATGAATTTGAAAAGTTACTAAGATACTATCCACATTGCGATATAAATGACAATATTAGGTAATTGTAATTAGATATAGAATATGAAAATACTACTCTATACTGTGAGAAATGTGACTTTGAGATGGACGTTACGCAACAGATAGGATCATATAATTACTAATAGATTAAGTAATTACTTAATAGTACTTTACTATAATCTACAATAATAAATGTTTGAGTTTTGCTAACAAAATGCTAAGGCAAATAACATACCATAAATTCACATAATGCAAACAATTCAAAGCTACATGCACATAATAACACATAAGTTAACATAAAGCATTAATTAATATACCAATGCATTATGTCAGGAATGATATAATAAAAAATTAAAAGTGTTTAAACTTATATGATACCTCCAAAGTAGATGTCTAATTAATAAGTGTTAGATTATCTTTTGGAGGTATTTTTTTGTGGAAAGATAGTATAATTAAAATTAAATTTAAAAAAACACTTTACAACTTGTACAATATATGTTAAACTTTAATTATTATACAATGATAGTTTAACAATTAAAGTTTAATAAGTGCAGTGAGGTAGGTAATAACATGAATAATAAAAATTTTACTGATAAATTATATGATCTAATTGTAGATATGTATGATGATAATGATGATATTGAGTTAACAATTGATGACGATTTTTTTGAAAGCATACCTAATAATGTAAAATACTCTAGGGTAGAGGAGTACATAAACAATAATAAAGAAAAATTTAAAAACGTGGATATAACCAGAAGAATGTTTACTTCATATATAAAAGCGGGTATACTTCCAGAAATAGATGAAAAAAACAAACCAAATAATAATTTAAATTATTATACAAAAGATCAAATTTTATATTATATTATGGCACAACAATTAAAAGATTTAACACAATTAGACAATATATCTTATCTATTTAAAGAAATAAGAAATAATAAAGAATTGGGATACGATAGTAAAGATATTTTTGAGATATACTTTGAAAGCTATGAAATGGGAAAAAATCAGATAAATACAGTATATAAAGATTTATTATCTAAAATATCTGGTGATTATGATGTCGAAAATAAAACTGAAGCATTTGAAGAAGGCGTTATGCACTTAGGACAGTTAGTTATATTAGCTATTAGTAGAGCTTTTATTGATAATTTTAATAGTATATATAAAAAAAATAATCTAAAGGAAGATAAGTAATACGGAAACAAAATTATATTTAATAATGAATCATGGATTTGTGCACAATTATCAAAATGTGTCAGTGAAAATGGTGGACCAATAAAATTTTTAATAACGGATATGAAAAGGGTCTGGAAGAAGGATACAAATATGGTATAAAAGTGGATAATAAATTTGGAATGCTTAAAGGTGGATTAATTGTAGGTGCATTATGGTTATGTCATTGCGGGGTTAAAAAATATAATAATTATATTAAAGAAAAAAGAACAAAAAATATTACATATAGTGTAAGTAGTTTGAATGATATTTATTAATTAGGAATTATTTAGATGAAATGAGAAAATTATATATTTTAAAATTTAAAGAAAGAAGGTGACTTATAGATGAAAAATAAAGTATTTTACGATGAAAATGTTAATTATGATAATTTAGAACAACATACATATGATGATGCACCGGGACATATTTTCTATACTTGTCCAATTTGTGGCAGTGAGAATCTTGCAACGTTTATAACACAGGAGTATGGTCAGACAATGTGTATTGATTGTTGGAATACTAAGTATGGTGGATAAATTTTGTTAATTAGAATTTATCGTAGGAAGGAGGTAGTGCTATGAACTTGAATATCATGATTGACTGGAAGTTTGTTGTTTCCCTAGGCGTAGTAGTTATTGGCACCATTTTCGCTGTGAAGATGGATGCTGATGCTGCTGAAAGAGTATCAACCCATGCGGTTGATGCTTGCAAGGAGTATGCGATCGCTGGAAACTTCGACCGCTAGCCCTTTATATTGTTAAAGCTTAAGGTCACATAGTCTTATGAATATGTACTTTTATTTATAAGAAGGTATTGGGATGGAAATAAGAAATCGTATAGCAAATGTAATGAAACTTAGCTGTAATACTTATCAGGATTTTTTGAAAATGGTAATAAAGCCAGATTGGTAGAAGAAGCTATATGACATTGCAAAAAATGCTATTGTACATAATCGTTATGCAGATAATTATAGACCTGCATATAAAAAAATGCATGATACTAAAATCGATAATTATGGTATTATTGTAGCTTAGTAAAACTATTACTAATTACCATTAACCAGTCAATTTAATGTTGACTGGTTAATTATGACAATTTTAAATACATATAAATCTTTAGTAGCACAACGCTATTAAAACAACATGATAAACTGTAACATTTAGTATAATAATATAATTGGAAAATACAACAAAAAAAAGAATAGATAGTATAGTATAAAATATATATCTTCAAAGGCGTGTTTGATGGGTATAAAGCATAAAATAACACAACCGTAACACAACGCAGAAAGATATATTATAATTTTTTTATAATATATCTTTTCAAATATTTAATTAGTTTTTCTATACAATCTTGCAGTAGGATGGTTTAAATAATCTTTATTATTAAATCCTGGATGCAAATAGTTAATCTTTTTTAAATATTCTTCAACAGAAGAATAATATTTTTGTGTTGCTTGTGATTTACAGTAGTCATTTAATTTCTCATTATTCACTATAATTCCTTTAAATGCGTATCTGTTGGGTTCAGACCTGCTTACATGAGGCCTATAGTATTCGTACTTAGCCATTTTCTTTATTTGCTTATTAAACATAATATAACTTAAACATTCACTATCAAAAGAACTTTTATAGTAATCCAAATATGAATTATATAAGTCAATCGCATAACAGCTACTATCTTTTTTATTTATACAAAATTCTTTAATGAAATATTTTATATCATTAGACTTTGAATTATCATCAGAAGTCGCTTGAATATTTTTTGATGATGAATTTTTCTTTAATGCAATATTTCTGACACCTAAAAGAGGAAATATAATTTTTATCCAATCAATATCAATATTGTCTAAAATATTAAAATCTACAGGGTGATTTAAGTTTTTTAAATTGTAAATCTTGCACTTAAAATTATTTTTTATTGATAAAAGTTCTCTGGCATTCGTTGCAAAATAAATTATTGGCAACTTATTTTTATAATAATTTTTACCGCTTATTGAATTAATAGAAATACTTGAGCCATTTATTAATTTTTTAAGTAATTTTTCATTTTCCAATTTTTCATAATCCTTTATATCGGTAATAACAATACCATTAAATCCATTTAGTTCTGAATTAATTAATTTATTAACTGTATCTTTATGCCTAAGATCCTTTATTTTGAGATAAAAGATATTGTTTTCAACTAACAAGTTAAAAAATTTTATTATATCTTCTTTAGATTCCTTGCTACAATTTATAAGCAATATTCCATCATTGTTGTATTTTCCTAATAGTAGATATGCAGCTAAT
>DCPV01000012.1 GCA_002323775.1 Firmicutes bacterium UBA1535
AATCTTCCTAAAAATCTTCAAAAAAACGTGCAAATTCAAGATTTTTTAGAAATTTTACAATAGATATTATTATTAACAAAGTATTATACCATAGAAATGGCTAATTATGCAAATATTATTTTTTTGTATACATTTGAAGCTACGAGTTTGCAATTCATTTTAGAAATACAAGTTATTTGTATTATTAATAATTAAAAAAATTTGATTTCTGGAGTATGACAAATAATATTGAAATTACAAATTTTCTCTGCTATTATTATAATAAAACAAATTACGACAGAAAGGCAAAACATGAGAATTATTATTTCACCTGCTAAAAAAATGAATATGGATACGGAGTATCCTCCTTTTGCAAGCTTGCCAAAATTTATAGATAAGGCTGATAGGCTTGCAGATTATATGAAACAGCTTTCATTTGATGAGCTAAAAAAAATCTTGAACTGCAACGACAAAATAGCGAGACTTAATTATGAAAGATATCAAAATATTAATCTTAGAGAAAATTTAAGTTCAGCTATTCTGACATATGATGGCATACAATATAAGTACATGGCTCCACAGGTTTTTGAGGACAAGTACTTTGAATACATTCAAAAAAATTTACGCATACTTTCAGGATTTTACGGGATATTGAAGCCCCTAGATGGTGTAGTTCCTTACAGACTTGAAATGCAGGCTAAGCTAAAAACTGACTTTTGCAAAAGTCTTTATGATTATTGGAAAGACACACTATTTAATGAGCTTACAGATAATGAAAATCAAATTTTAAATCTTGCCTCAGAGGAATACAGTAAGACAATAAGTAAATATTTAAACCCCAATATTAAGTTTATATCAGCCATTTTTGGAGAAATTTCAAATGGGAATATAAAAGAAAAGGGGGTTTATGTTAAAATGGCAAGGGGTGAAATGGTTCGATACATGGCAGAAAATCAGATTGAAAAAATTGACGATATAAAAAATTTTGACAGACTTGGCTTCTCGTTTAGCCAAGAACATTCAACATATGACAGATATGTATTCTTAATGAACAAGTAAAAAGCATTATTATTTGCACAAAACAAACGCATAATTTTTTATTACATTTATTTGTTGACAAATCTTTTTTTAATTAGTATAATATTGATAACAATTCCTATTTAGTTTTATATACTATTAAGTATTAGATTGAAATAATTCTGATTATATATTTTAACTCTTTGATTCTTGATATAGTATAGTTAAGGAATTACTAAGTCATATAAAAACTGTTAATATAATTGATATCTTAAATTTGAAATCTAAGAAAGGAATGTAGAATGAAACGAGTATTTGGAATTTTTGAAGCTGTATTTGATGTGCTATATCTTTGCATATCATTTGTCCTAGGATTAGTATTAATTATTACATCAAGTTCAAACGAGCCTAGAATGATAGCAGGTATCATGTCTTTAGTTTTATCATGCGGTGACGCATTTCATCTAGTGCCTCGAATATGCGTTATACTTAAAGGAGACGAGGAGTTTTTCAGGGCATCACTAGGACGAGGAAAGCAAATAACCTCAATAACTATGACTATATTTTATTTACTTTTATGGCAAATTGGTAAATTTTATCTTCCTTTAAGTGCCACAAATACTTGGACTTATATTATTTATTCTCTGGCAGCCATACGAATCATACTATGTCTGTTCCCGCAAAACAAATGGAAGGAACGATACGCTCCACTCGACTGGAGTATATGGCGAAATATTCCGTTCTTTATTTTGGGATTTGTTATTGCAATATTTTTCTTTATATATAGAAGTGAAATTTCAGGGCTTTACTGGTCATATTTAGCTATTATTCTTAGCTTCGCCTTTTATCTTCCCGTTGTACTTTGGTCAAATCAAAATCCAAAGATTGGAATGTTAATGCTTCCTAAAACCTGTGCTTATGTATGGATTTTAATAATGTGTCTATCTTTATAGATACGTAGCGTGAATACAAAAGTCAAAAAATCCAGTACAAATTCTCAACACAGTAAACATCACTTTATAGAGTAATATCTCAACAAGATATCTCAAATAAATCAAAACTAAGAAAGGAGTTTTATTATGAATGAACACAAGAAATTAACCAATGAGGTTGGCGCTCCTGTTGCCGACAATGAAAATGCCATTACTGCCGGTCCTAGAGGCCCTGTTGTAATGCAAGATGTGTGGCTTATGGAAAAAATGGCTCACTTTAACAGGGAAGTAATTCCTGAACGTCGTATGCACGCTAAAGGATGGGGTGCTTACGGAAAATTAACTGTCACAAAAGATATCTCTAAGTATACTAAGGCAAAGGTTCTTCAACCTAATACAGAAACAGAGCTTTTTGTACGTTTTTCCACTGTTGCAGGAGAGCGTGGTGCTGCTGACTGCGAAAGAGATATAAGAGGAGTCGCTGTTAAATTCTATACCGAAGAAGGCAATTGGGATTTAGTTGGAAACAACACTCCAACATTCTTTATCCGTGATGTACATAATTTTAGCGACTTAAACCGTGCTGTAAAGCGTGACCCTCATACTGGACGCCGTTCTGCTCAAAACAACTGGGATTTCTGGACAATGCTGCCTGAGTGCTTCCACCAAATTACTATAGTAATGAGCGATAGAGGTATACCTGCATCTTTCCGCAATATGCACTTCTTTGGCGAACATACATTCTCATTCTACAATGAGAAAAATGAGCGTGTATGGTGTAAATTCCACTTTAAAACACAGCAAGGAATTAAAAACCTGTCAAATGAAGAAGCTGCACAAATTAACGGTATGGATCGTGAGTATCATGGCAAGGATTTATTTGATGCTATTGAACGTGGCGACTTCCCTAAGTGGACTATGTACGTGCAAATCATGACTGAAGATCAAGCAAAAAATCATTATGAAAATCCTTTTGACATAACAAAAATTTGGCGTCATGCTGAATATCCGCTTATTGAAGTTGGTGTTCTTGAATTAAACCGTAATCCTGAAAACTACTTTGCAGAGGTAGAGCAAGCTGCTTTCACTCCTGCACACGTTGTTCCCGGTATTGGATTTAGTCCTGACAGATTCCTGCAAGGCAGATTGTTTGCATACGGTGACGCTCAACGCTATAGACTTGGCGTAAATCATAATCATATACCTGTAAACCGTGCTAAAGTAGAAGTCAACGAATATCACCGTGACGGTGCGATGCGTGTAGACGGCAACTATGGCGGTGCTCCTGCTTATTCTCCAAACAGCTATGGTGCATGGACTGCCCAGCCAGAGGTTATGGAACCTCCTATGGATTTATCCGGTGCTATGTATCGATATGACCCGAAAGACGACCCAAGCGATGACTGCTTCCGTGCAGGCGGTAATCTATGGCGTATACTTTCTGAGGATAAAAAAGAAATCCTTATAAAAAATACTGCCGGAGATATGGCTTCTGTTACTGAAAATATCAAATACAGACACGCTGTACACTGTTATCTCGCTGACCAAGAATATGGAGAGCGCTTCACAAAGGCTGCCGGACTTTGCATTGATAAAGTTAAGGAACTATCTAAGCTTGACAATAATGGTCTTATAAAGGCAACTCTTTCAAGTGTGATGTAAGATGTATAATAGCAACTGAAATGTTGTTGAATGTAAAAAAAGCGTCGTAGGGAAATTTTCCTTACAACGCTTTTTTATTGACATTTACGTAATAATTTCTATTTACTTTATTTATTAATTATTATTAAAAAAGTATGCTAATTCCTTTGACTTATTAATAGCCTCAAGGTCATTTTTACTTGGAATATTATTAGTATTATGACTGTATACAACAGGAAAAATGTCATGGGAATTCATATGGTGAAGTAAAACTATAGCAGTTTTATAAGCTTTCTCTACTTTTCCGTCTCCGCCCCCTACAATAATAACGCCACCCTTTTTCCCCTTGTTTATCGGAATTTCTTTTCTAAAAAATTTAGCACAAAAATATGTCTGCAATCTGCTTAATACAGCAAGCAATTGACCTGTTAGCTCTGAAAAATATAAGGGCGAGGCTATTAATATATTATCACATTCTTGTATATAATCATAGACTTCTTGCATTTCATCTTTATAGAAGCAACCCTTGTTTTCCCAACAGTATCTACAGTCAATACATGGCATTATCTTACAATTATAAGCATCAACAATTTTATATTCACCTTTTAAATTTTTTAAGACTTCATCAATTAAAGTATTTGTATCACCATTTTTACGTGGTGAGCCGTTAAATATCAGTGTTTTCATTTATTTTTCCTTGTTTTAGGTTTTTTTACATTAACTTGAACTTATATACAAAATAATTATACTATTTTATACTCCAATTGACAGTCGCAAGGCTCTAATTCTACTAATTTTTCATTATATTCTTCAGCTTCTACGCAGCCTAATTTTCCATAAAAGGCTCGTGTCTCCTCAGATGAATGTGCTGAAATATATAGTTTTTTAGCTCCCCTTTTCTTTGCTTCCTCAATCATTATATTAAAAAGTTTTCTGCCTATTCCAAATCCTCTGACCTCATATGAATTATGTATGCTGCTAAGCTGTAAATACTGATTTTCAATGCCAAATTTCTCGTTTTCGAGTGAAGCAAATCCAACTAAATGATTATCCTTAAATGCTGCATAAACGCTTCCGCCTGTATTTATTGTATTAATCAAGCACTCTACTAAAAATTCATATTCTTTTTCATCCCAGCTCTCAACAAAAGCTATATCCTTTAAAATCCACTCACCATCAATTTTTCGCCAGCATTTCTTTACATCTTGATATCGATTAAATTTACTAAATAAATTTGTGTTTAGTTCTTCAATTTTAAGTTCTCTATATAATATATTATCCATTTTTACCTCATTTTATTTTTTTACAACTATAATTGTTGTATTCTATATCTACTAAATTATTCTCGAATTTTTAACTATATGTGAGTCTATTAAGCTATAATCATTATATCAAAATTTTGCAATTTATCAACTTAAATTTAGATAAATAATATTCATAAAAGCTGAAAAATCTCTTAACAGATTTAAAACAATTAGTATAAAGATTTTTAATTTTATTAAAAATCAATATAAATCAATACCTTAAATACAGCTACATTCATCCCACACCCATGCTTTAACATCAGCTTGAGGAAAAAATCCAACTTTTTTAGCAATTGCTTGAGAGGCTACCTTTTCTGGCCATGTAGACCAACAAGGAGTTAATGATTGTTCTAAAAGTTTTTCTATAAGTGCTAATGCAGTCAATGTTCCGTATCCTTTTCCTCTGAAATCAGGGTTTGTCTCAATATCAATTTCTGCATATCCTCCGCCTACCATTGGAGAACTGCATATGCTTATACAAACGCCTTCAATAATTAATTTAGCAATCCATTTATCATTTATACAAAATTGATTACAAGGTTCCTTTGCTATAATCATCTCAGCCATTTTAGGCATTTTGCTTTTCCAATTTCCTGCCTTACAGTAAGATTCATAACTGAATGAAAATATTTTGCGTGGCACAACAAAGCCTTTACGTGGCAAAAATATAGATTCCAATAATAATTGCCAATCATCAGACGGCGAAAATACAATAAGCTGTTTTTCTTCCTGAGTCTTTAATATTTGATTAAATAGTATATCTTCGAGTACTTTACTTTTCATAGGGCTTCCTGCTACAAAATGATGACCAAATGGTGTTTGTAAAACAGCCCAAGTTGGCATACTTTCCTCATCAACAAAAGCTACTCCTTCATGATTACCGTCAAGAACACTTTGAAATATAGGAATGTTGTTG
>DCPV01000017.1 GCA_002323775.1 Firmicutes bacterium UBA1535
AACAGCTTGTTTCAAGAATTTCAAAAAACAAAGATTCAAATGGCAGTTATAGTGGACGAGTATGGTGGGACATCCGGTATTGTTACAATGGAAGATTTAATTGAATCTATTGTTGGTAATATTCAAGATGAATACGACGATGAAGAAGAAGATGTGACACTTATTTCTGATAATATATATAAAATAAATGGCATGTTTGCCTTAGATAAAATTGAAAAAATATTTAATGTCAAATTCGCTGAAAACGAAGACTATGATTATGATACCATTAGTGGATATATAGTCGGGTCTTTAGGAAGAATTCCTACAAAGGGCGAGCATCCTGTTGTAACAGTTGGAAACATTGATTTTAAAGTTCTAAATGTTGAAGAACATAGAATAACAGAAGTCGAAGCTACAATAAAGCCTGTAGAGAATCTTGGCGAAAAGATTGAAGATTAATATATAATTATATAATGGAGGAGTAAATCTTCCCTCGTAATTGAAAAATTGTAAAGCGTATCCTTTGTATACAGAGGATACGCTTTTAAAATATAAAAAATTTGTAATTCTTAAAGTTATACATTCATTTGTTCAAGCTCATTTAAAAGCTCTGCCGTAAGCTTTGCATATTCTGGATTTGCTCTGTCTCTTATTCTGTCTATATCTACGTAAATTTCCTTTTTTATTCTTCCGGGCTTTGTATCCATAAGTATTATTCTATCTGCTAAAAATACCGCTTCATCAACGCTATGGGTAACAAAAATAATTGTCTTTTTATGATGCTCCCAAATACGCAGCAATTCTTTCTGAAGAACTATTCTTGTATATGCGTCCAAAGCGCCAAAAGGCTCGTCCATAAGCAAGACATCTGGATTATTTGCCAGCGAACGGGCGATAGCAACTCTTTGCTGCATGCCTCCGGATAACTCATGAGGCATGGATTTAGCAAAATCTTTCATTCCTATCATGTCTAAATATTCTAACGCAAGTTTTTGACGCTGTTTTTTCGGCATTTTAGCAAAATTTAAGCCCAAAGATATATTATCTAAAACATTAAGCCAAGGCATGAGTGAATAGTTCTGAAACACCATTCCTATTTCTTTACACGCTTTAGTATGGACATCACCTTTAAATAAAATTTCGCCAGAGCTAGAATTATCCAATCCTGAAATAATGCGAAGTAATGTTGATTTTCCACATCCTGAAGGTCCTAAAATACAAATAAATTCATTCTCCTTTATAACTAAATCTATTTTATCTAATGCCTTAAATGTATCTCCCTTTTCAGTGTTAAAAGTTTTTTCGACTTTGTTAATTTTAATAAAATCATTCATACAATAAGCCTCCTTTACTTTGTCTTGCTTTGCCATGAAAAGTATTTTTTGTTAAGAATACTGAATATTCCATCCATTCCTGCTCCTACAACTCCGATACAAATCATGCCTGTTATAACTATATCAGTCCTTGCCAGTTCGTATGCGTGAATTATCATATATCCGATGCCTGCCAAACTTCCGGGGAGCATTTCTGCACCTACCAGACAAGCCCATGCGGTTGCCAATCCCAGTCTCATTCCGTTGACTATTGTCGGAGCAGCTGCTGGCAATAAAACTTTAAAAAATATATCCTTTTCACTTGCTCCTAAAACTTTAGCAGATTCTATGAGTGTATTTCTGACATTTCTTACTCCGAAAATAGTATTAAACAATACGGGGAAAAAAGTTCCAAGTGCAATCAAAAAAAACATGGATAGTTTAAAATTATCAAATATTACATACACAGCTCCAAATTTAAGTCCAAATAACTTAGCACAGCTTGAAATTCCAAACCATGCAAGAACTAATGGCTGCCATGCTAAAGGAGGGATAGGCTTAAAGAGACTAAAAAATGTTTCAAACATTTTTCCAAAATTCTTTTTGTATCCCATCAAAAGACCTAATGGTACAGCGATAAGAACTCCGACAGAATATCCTATCAAAACTCTCACTAAGCTAAAGCCTATATTTTTAGGAAGTGAGCCTAGTTTTATAAAATTATTTAGAGGATTTAGCAGATGAGACAAAATTGTTGTAAATTTCGGAAGAATTATTTGATTTCCTATAGAAGTGGCTATTAGCTCCCATAAAATAATAAAAAGCGTTGGTATAATTAGTTTTATTCCAATGCTTGTCAGCCTAGATTTCATAAGTCGTATTCACCTTTCTTTATTAATTTATAAATTAGAGGGACAAGAAATAAAATAACATATCATTTTGTTATATTTTTATTCCTTGTCCCCTAAAAAAGCTTATTTTACGTTATTTATAAATATAAAATTAAAAACTTTTTCTTTTGCATTTTCAAATTTTTCTGAAGCTAGTCTTCCTTCAAATTTACGCATTTGAACCATCGCATCATAGTAAAGTCCTATACCGTTTTGCCATTCTTGTGTAGGAGCAGTGTTATAAATTATATAGCTGTTGTTAAACACTTCCTCCTCTATACCTATGTTAGAGCAGATTGCTTTTGCAGCTGCTTCCTTGTTTTCTTGAACATAATTTGTAGTATCGTATATAACCTGTGTTATAGCTTGTACTATTTCAGGTGAACTATTAATAATTTTTGATGAAGCTGCATATGTACAACAAGGGAAATTAGCCCATTTACCGTCTTTTGAGAATGAATCAAGTCCTCCTATAAGCTTACCGTTACCAGATGAAGCTGAAAGTTCGGGCTGTGGTGCTGGTGCAACCCAAGCATCTACTTGCTTGCTTGTCAATGCAGGCTGTAAATTTGCTAATCCTTTTAAATCTACAGTTAAAACATCGGCTGTATAATCAGCAG
>DCPV01000234.1:0-6805 GCA_002323775.1 Firmicutes bacterium UBA1535
ATCTCTGAATTTAGAAGAAATTATTTTAGCCATATTGCTTACGATGCTTGGATTATTAAATAAATCAGTCATATATATAAACCCGCCTGGGATAATCCTATTTTTCTTCAAAAACTCCTTGCATAAACTATCCAATATTTTTTCTATTTCTTCATTGCCAATATAGGGAAAAAATATAGCTCCGCCAAGTGCTCCGGTAACAGTCTCTATCTTTCCATACGACATCTCCTCCACTAAATCTTTTACAATAACAATATCTTCACTTATAGTAGACTTAGCTGCATTGAATAGTCCGGAAAAATAATTATAAGAAAATAGCTTATTTGGCGTCTCTGAAAATATCTTCATAAGAGCTGCAACTCTTTGTATCCTTTTATATTTTTTAAAGTTCATAGTAAAACTCCTTGCTTTGCGAATAATATGCAATAATTATAACGCAATTATTCGTGTATTGCAAGGAGTTTTTTATACATAGGAAAGAGACTTTCCTAGAGCGAACGACATTCTCTTTTTTATTCTAGCATAAATCAAGATAGTTCAATCCACTTAGCGTAACTATTAGCTTTGTTTCGCCGCCCTGTGATATTGAAAATAGTGAATAGTATGTTGCTCTTTGCAACTGAATTACTGGTGTAGATGCTATTATTTCTTGCGTTGCTGAGGATCTTATTTCAAATATTTCTTCGGTCGGAAATAGTAAAACATTTGGAATAGTCTCACTAAATCCTATGTTTTTATATACTGCTGTTCCATCTGATAGGTACAAGTCTACCTTTCCATTTATTGGTGAAAAATTCGAATACGTTATAACAGCTTCTCTAAAAGGAGGTATATCTTGTTTCCTTTCTTTTCTTATATGCAAATAATCAATTGTTTCACCTGCTACAATTGCTGTATAGGAAGAATTCTTGTTAACACTTACGGCTTGAGTTAGTAGTGGAGATTCAGTTTCCCCTGCTGCATAAATATCTATGTTGTATTCTTTTGGATATATTACCATAAAATCAGTCATAATCCCTGTTTCTAAAGCACTGGCTACAATATTACCATCTATGTAAATGTCTATAGAAGAAACAGAGCTTGAATTTAAAAATCTTATGTAGGACTTTGCACATATACAGCCTTGATAGTTTGCGAGATTATTGAGATAATCATATATTCTTTCCTCGTTGGCACTTGATAAGTACTTAAAATCAATCATAAAAAACACCCCTTTATATTAATTATATGAATTTAATATAAAAGGGTGAAAGAGTGAAAAAAATTACATTTCCTCAATATATGGCATGCCTGCTTGTGCTCCTAGCTTTGTTACTGATTTTGATGCCGCTTTATTTGCAAAATCAACAGCATCCTTTAAATTATAATCATTTACCATAGCTCTGGCAAATGCTCCGTTAAATGTGTCTCCAGCACCTGTTGTATCAACAACTTCTACCTTGTAGCTCGGAACTGTCACTATATCGCTTCCGTCAAAATACATAACTCCCTTTTCACCCATTGTTATTATAAGCTTATTAGGGTATCTTCTCAGTATATCCTTGATGTCTGCATTTATATCCTCACCTAGAATTATTTTACATTCATGCTCATTTGGAGTTATATATGTTGCTCTTTCTATAAGCTCCTTGCTGAGCTTTACAGCAGGTGCAGGATTAAGTATTGTTTTAATATTATTTTCATGGCAATAATTTATTGCATATTCAACTGTAGACATTGGTATCTCTAGTTGCAGCATTACTAAATCAGCCTCTAAAATTTCTTTTTTATACCTGTCAATTAATGCTTTATCAAGCTTGTAATTAGCTCCTGATACGACTATTATGCTATTGTCATTGTCTGCAACTATTATATTCGCTACCCCTGTAGGTGTATCTTGTATTTTAGTTATACAGGATGTATTTACATTAAGGCTTTTGAAGTTATTTAGAGAAAATTCACCATTAGAATCATCGCCTACACAGCCAATCATGACTACATCAGCACCTAGCTTACTTGCCGCTACCGCCTGATTAGCACCTTTACCGCCTGCTACAGTTCTAAAATCCTCTCCTAGCACAGTTTCTCCTGCTTTTGGTCTAATATCAGAAATAAAAACTAAATCTACATTTATACTTCCAATAACAACTATTTTATTCATGGAAATTCAAGCCTCCTGTTAAAATTAATAATTATATTCTTTTATCCATTTCGTATATCGCTTCTAGCAATAATTCTCTACACTTATCTGTATCTATACCCATCAAAATTTTCGGATATGTTTCGTCGTATTTTATCCATTCTCTATTGTCGCCTACAGTCATTCCTCTGTTAAGAGAATATGAGCAATCAATATCTACCGGCATATGTCTGTACGAATAAATTTCAGGATGCAATAAATACATTACAGCACATGCGTCATGAATAGGAGTGAAGCTTCCATTCTTTACATGATCTCCTTTGAAATAAAAATCTAAAATTTGTCCACACATATTAGAAATTTTTCCATTGCTTTCAAGAAGTTCTTTTACATCATCTCTGTAAAGACCAGAATGATGTGTAACATCCAAGCCAGCCATAACTATTTTAACCTTAGAATCAAATACTATCTTTGCAGCTTCTGGGTCTGCCCATATATTAAATTCCGCAGTCGGAGTAGCATTTCCACCATGGATTGCTCCTCCCATCAGAACTATCTCATCAATCTTGTCCTTTGTTTCAGGATAAACCTTGAAAAGAAGTGCAATATTTGTAAGAGGTCCTATAGGAACTAATGTTATTTTCTCATTAGAAGCAAGTATAGTATTTTTTAAAAATTCTACTGCATTTTCAGCTAATAGCTTATTTGTAGGCTCAGGAAGCTCATAATTTCCCATGCCTGTGCTTCCATGAACACCAACCGCTACTCTTTTTTCTCTTAAAAGTGGTGTATCTGCACCCTTTGCAACCTTTATATCCTTCTTTAAAAATGATACTAATTTCAATGCGTTATTTGTAACCTTTTCTATGCTTTGATTGCCTGTAACTGTTGTAATTCCTAGTATATTAAGTCTATCATCATTAGCAGCAGCATAAATTATAGCTATTGCATCATCAATCCCAGGATCACAGTCTATAATAATATTTCTTTTGTTCATTTTCTCATTTTCCTCCATGAAAGTAATTTTTATTCGTTATATGAATATAATACAAGGAACGTATATAGATACAAATTTAAACAGATTGTATCTACATCGTCCCCTTTTTAATATCAAGACTATTTATAGAGCGAAATTTGTTTCGCTTTTTTTACTTGCCACTCATCTTTTCTCTTTTTTTCATCAATCTATAGCTATAAATTCCTAAGCCTATAATTGTTACAAGATAAGGCAGCATCTGAGCAATTTCTGATGGGAATTTTACAAGCTGTAATGAATTTGCAAATGCTTGGGCACTTCCGAATATCAAAGAAACTATAAAGCCTCCAATAGGAGTATTCGCCCCCATCGCACTCGCTGCAAGAGCTATGTATCCCCTACCAGCTGTCATATTGATTGTAAATCTTGTCATATATCCGCCTGATAAGAAGTATCCACCCATTGAAGCAAGTACACCACTTATAATCAAAGCTGTAAATTTAATTTTTTTCGAGCTTATACCAACAGATTCAGCAGCGTCCTTATTTTCTCCGACAGCTCTTATTTTAAGACCAAGAGGAGTTTTATACATGAAAATGTGCATAACTATAACGCTTATTAACGACAAGTATGTCAATATATTATTTTCAAATAAGGCCTTTCCTAAAAATGGTATATCCTTAAGAAAAGGAATTGCAAATTTTGGTATTTGAACACTTGCTATAGATGCTGAGTTTCCTCTGTCGCCTGAAAATGCAAGCATAAGAAGTACAGTTCCGCCTGCTGCGACAAGATTTATCGCTATAGCGGCTATAATTTCATCCGTTTTGAGCTTTAATACAAAGAAAGCAAGTATAAATCCAATAAATCCACCAAGTATCATTGTTACTAAAAGTCCCATCCAAGCATTTTGGAATATTGAACTAAATATAACTCCAAACAAAGCACTAAACAGCATTATACCCTCTAATGCCATGTTTACAACACCAGATTTAGCTGCTACAGTTGCAGCCAATGTTGCAAAAAGAATAGGTGTTGTCATTCTTAAAATCGAAGCGAAAAATTCCGGTGATAAAATTGAGTTTAGTAATTCATTCATACTATTTCGCCTCCTTTATATTTAAGCTGTTTTTAGCTTCTCTAGCGATAATTTTATGTCTATATTTGCTTAAGAATTGGTCTGCAACTATAAGAACTATTATTACACCCTGTATAATTGACACGATTTCAACCGGTACATCTGAAGCACTTGACATAAGGAACGCTCCAACTCTTAGATAAGCTAAGAAAAATGCTGAAAGTGGAACATACAATGGATTTTTCTTTGAAAGAGTGCTTATGATTATAGCATCCCAACCATATCCGAGTAACGCTGTCCATGTAAATCTGTTGAACATCGGGCTTAGCATTTCAACTCCACCGCCCATACCTGCTATAAATCCACCAAGCAGCTGAGAAATTAAAACAACCTTTACTATACTAACTCCAGAGTATTTTGCAAATTTTTCATTTTCTCCTGTAAGTCTTAGCTCATAACCAATTTTAGTTTTATATAAAAACCAGTATCCAAAGGCTACAACCAATAAAGCTATAATAAGTCCAGTGTGTATTCTTGTTCCAGAAAACAAAACTGAAAGCTTAGAATTTCCTAATATTTCATAAGAGCCTGAACCCATTTTTGGGTCTCTTAAAAATTTCATCAAAATAAAATTAGAAATATACAATACCAAATAGTTCATCATAAGTGACGAAACAAGCTCATTTGCAGTCGTTTTGACTTTCATCAGCGCAGGTATCAACGTAATTACAGAGCCTGCTATACCTGCTAAAAGTATAGCAAACATTGGGTGAATTCCCTTAGGTAAAACGAAATTCAACGCTATAGCTGTTGCTACTAATCCTCCGATATGAAACGCACCCTCACCGGCAAGATTTATCTGATTTGCAGTAAACATTATACATACGCCTACACCAGTAAACATAAGAGGTATCATTAATTCTATAACATTACTAAAGTTTCTTGCCTTTTGTAAAGGTCCAAGAAGAAGTGTTGATATAGCTACACCCGGTTCTTTACTAACCACAAATATTATTAGAAATGATATACCAAGCGCTATTAAAATAGCGACGGTAGTTCTCATTACATTAAGTTTAGTTGTACTATTCATAAATAATTCCCTCCAATACTTCATCTTTTTTGAGACCAAGCATGTATTTACCAAGCTCTTCCTCTGTAAGATTTTTGACGTCTGTGAATATACCAGAAAACTTTCCTTTATAAATCACTGCTAATCTGTCGCTAAGTTCAAATACCTCATTTAAGTCAGCAGAAACAAGCAATATTGCACATCCCTCATCTCTAAACTGTATAATTCTTCTCCTAATAAACTCTGCTGCTCCTACGTCTATACCACGAGTAGGCTGATTAGCTATAATAATCTTTGGATTAGTTGAAAACTCTCTCGCAACAACAACCTTTTGTATATTTCCTCCTGAAAGCATTCCAACGTTTTGCTTATATGATTTACATTTAACTAAATATTCTTTTATTAAATCCTCTGCTCTTTTTTCTATTACCTTTGTTTTAAGAACAACTTTTCCAGAGAATTCATCACTATCGTATTGATTAGAGAACATATTATCTAAAATACTCATATTTTTTGCACAGCCAAATGTCATTCTATCCTCTGGTATATGTGCAAGTTTCAAATTTCTAATATCTTTAATACCTAAATTTCTAACATCTGAATCAAATAAATATATATCTCCGCTATAATGCTTATTTAGACCTGTCAACACCTCTATTAGGTGTCCTTGTCCATTTCCTTCAACTCCGGCTATACCCAGTATCTCTCCAGCTTTCAAGTCAAACGAAAGATCGTCTACTCTTACTTTGCCTGTAGAGCCCTTAATTGTAAGATTTCTCACACTAAGTGCAAGTTCTCCAAGATTTACAGGTTTTTTATCAAATGATAAAACAACATCTCTGCCAACCATAAGTCTTGACATTTCATCAGTAGTGATGTCCTTTACATGGTATGTACCTTTGCTTTTACCATTTCTCATGATGGTCGCTCTGTCGCATATTGCTTTGATTTCATCAAGTTTATGAGATATAAATATGATAGTATGTCCAAGCTCTCTCAGTTTTTTTAGTTGCACAAAAAGCTCATCAGTTTCCTGAGGTGTCAAAACAGCTGTAGGCTCATCAAGGATAAGTATCTCTGCTCCTCTATATAAAGCTTTTAAAATTTCAACTTGTTGTTTAATACCAACTGGCAATTCCTCAACTTTTGATGTTGCATCAATATCAAAATTGTATTTTTTTGCAGTTTCTTCAGACAATCTTATAGCCTCATTCATATTGATGAAAACACCATTTTTCTTAGGCTCTATACCAAGAATTATATTTTCAGCAACAGTGAGCGATGGAACCAGCATAAAATGCTGATGTACCATTCCTATACCTTTGCTAATAGCATCTTGTGATGATTTGATAGTTGTTTTCTCTCCATGAAGAAAAATATCTCCTTGCTCTGGAGCCTCTATACCAAAAAGTATCTTCATAAGAGTACTTTTTCCAGCACCATTTTCTCCAAGCAATGCGTGAATTTCTCCCTTTTCAAGTTCAAAACTTACATCCTCATTTGCCACAACGCCATTTGCATAAATTTTCATTATGTTTTTCATTTCTAAGACTTTAGTCAATT
>DCPV01000234.1:6938-12157 GCA_002323775.1 Firmicutes bacterium UBA1535
TATAACAAGCTTTAACTATGATATATAATTTTTAAAGTTTCTTAAATAATAATTAAATTGCAAGCGAGAGTTTTTCCCTCGCTTGCACATGTTTTTTTATAGCGTGAATGCTTTCACGTTTTTTTTATTGTGCTTTGTCAATCAATGCTTTTATTTCAGCGTCAGTTTTTCCAAATGATGTATCAACAACGATTTTACCATCTGTTATGTCTTTTTCTAATTCATCAAGCTTTGTTCTTATTGATTCTGGAAGCATTTCTTTGTAGTGTTCATCTTTAACTAACTCAATTCCACCTTCTGCAAATCCCATTGATTCAGCTATACCATATGTTAATTTCTTATCCATATCTTGTTTTATAGCTCTTATCAAAGAGTTTCCAACATTTTTAAGTGCTGATGTAGGAATGTTTTTAGCCATGTTAGGAAGTAAAGCTGCTTGGTCTGAGTCAACTCCAAATGCCCATTTATTAGCATCTGCTGCTGCTTCAATTTGTCCTAAGCCTGCTCCGCCTGCAACGTTAAATCCAACGTCAACTCCACTGTTGTATTGTGTAAGTGCTAAATCTTTTCCTGCTGCTGAGTCATAGAAGTTTCCAACATAAGCTATAGCTATTTCTGTTGCTGCATCAATATGTTTTGCTCCTTGGATATATCCAAGTAAGAAGTCTTGTATAACTGCATTTTCCATACCACCAAGGAAACCTATTTTTTTGTTGCTAGGATCAATCATGTTTATAGTTGAATCTGTAGTCATCATTGCTGCTGCTGCTCCAACTAAGAATGATACTTCATTTTGCTTATACAAAACGTTGTATATATTTTTAGGAGCTTTTCCAGCTTCAAATTTTGCGTTAAAAGTATCGAAATCAAATCTTTCATCAAAGAATATGAATTTTTGATCTGGATATTTTTCTGCTGCTTCTGCAAGAGCTGCCGCCATTTGCCATGTTCCTATTATGATTACATTGTATTCTTTGCTATCGCAATAGTTAAGTAATGTTGGACCCCATTTGCCTTCATCAGCTGGTGTAGCACCCATTTCAACAACTTTAAAATCAAATTTTCCATTTAATTCTTTTTTAAGTTTTGTTAATCCATCGTTAGCTGAATCATAGAAAGATTTGTCTCCTAAATTACCGTTTAATAACAACGCTGCCTTGTATTCTGCTTTTGCTGTTTCTCCGCCAGCACATGCTGTTATTGATAAAAGCATAGCTGTAATCAATAACAATGATAATAATTTTTTCATTTTGTAACTCCTCTCCTAATTACACTTTTTAGTTTGTGTTTAGTTTTTATTATGTATCTACAATGTATAAAAAATACTTCATTCACATTATGCTCTGTAAACTTTAGCAAAGCACACTATATGCAAAGTAATCCGCATACATTGTATATTTTATCAAGCTCTATTCAGCAGTCTTTTAAATAAAGATTAGCATTATAAAGCTTGCATAATACTGTTTATTGTTAAATCTACCAATTCATCTAAGCTTATTTTTACATATCCTCTCATATAAGTTTCAAGTGTAAAAAACGCTTCGTGAATTAATCTTTTTGGAATGACATTCATTCCTTTTTGAATTCCTATCAGTGGCATAATCATACCTGCATTGCAGTCTGCATCTATACCGCACATGGTTATAATTTTAAGAGTTTTCTCGTAATCATTGTCACCATACATAAGTGCGATTATTTCACAGCAAGCATTTGGATATGCGTGTATCCAATTGTATTTGATATACTTTTGCTCACATTCATGCAAAGCGTCATGCCAATCATCATATTTTAAACATTGCTCATAAGCAAACTGTACCACACTGTAATACTCTGAATCTTTTGGTAATGAATCAATAGTTAATTTAACTATTTCCTTTACATCATCAACGATATAAGCTAAGGAAGTCATTATAGCATTGAAAACCTCGCCAATTATACCATTGTTAGCATGTGATACCTCGCCATCTTTCCAAGCAAGTTCAGCTGCAAGTCTTGGGTTGCCCGGAGCAACCATTCCGCAGATAGCACCTCTCATCTGAGCTCCTATCCACTCATTAAAAGGATTGTTGAAGCTTGCACTTTCTGGAGGCATTATACCAGCTCTAATATTTCTTAAAGCTAATTCCTCAGCCGACCATCCACTTGGGATTAACCCAATCCATGCAAGTGCTATGTCCCTTGATGTTACATTGTATCCTTTTTCTTTAAAAGCATCTAAAAACGCAAGCTCAAAAGTTATGTCATCATTAAAAGTATTTGGCTCTCTGATGTACTCTGTTACCTCTCCAAAAGCTTCATAGAGGTTTTTAGAGGTATATCCCTCTACCATAGTACCCATAGCTGCTCCTATAATTTGAGAAAGCCAAGCAGCTCTAGTTTGTTCCTTGAATTTATCTGTGCTTATATCAATTTTCCCAGATTCCGGGAATTTTGCATTCGCAGCATATTTTTCAAAGCTATCATAGATATTATATTTCCAATAATCTGAATTTTCATTCTTCTCTGCATTTAAAAAGATATTTTTTATCTCAGCAGAAATTTTGTGCAAACTTATAAAATCTCCTTTTTCAAATGCTTCCTTACCCTTATCAAGAAGCTCATAAGCAGCATCTACTTTGTATCCACGATTTTCCAATGCTTGTACAGATGCAACCATTATTCTCTCTGGAGCTCCTGAACCAGGAACATTGCTTGCCCAATCTAAGCCTGATACCGTATCATAGAACTTAGAAACAGCTCTTAAAGCAGTCCAAGTTTGGTCCTCCTCAGATAAAATTCTAGGCTTTGCATTTGAAAATAAATTATATGCTATTTCCCACGCTTTCATATTATGTCCACACACCAGCTCCATGTTAGTCACAAGACATTTGTACATGGACTTGGCATTTATCCTTTCGTAGTATTTTAATTTCCTTTAGTTTTATGCTAAACCTAAGGCTATCTTCATCATATTTGTGAACGCTTTTTCTCTTTCCTCTGCTGTTGTTTCTTGCTGATTTACAATAGAATCTGATACTGTCAATATAGTTAAGGCATTTACACCTGCTACGGCAGCGTTGCAGTATAAAGCAAAGCTCTCCATCTCAGCTGCTAAAACTCCCATCTTAGCCCATTTCTTCCAAGAATCAGGGTTTGCATTATAGAAAATATCAGATGATAAAATATTTCCTACAGTAGTTTTTATATTGCTATCATCAGCAATTTGCTTTGCCTTTGACAATAATTCAAATGATGCTGTTGCTGAAAATGTTCCTGGCAATTCGTATTGGTGAGCATAGTTTGAATCTGTACTTGAACCAATTCCAAGAATTATATCGTATAAGTTTAATTTAGGATCAAATGCTCCGCATGAACCTATTCTTATTAAATTCTTAACTCCATAAAAATGTATAAGTTCATAAGAGTAAATTCCAATTGAGGCACAACCCATGCCTGTTCCCATGACAGATACTTTTTTTCCATTATATGTACCTGTATATCCAAACATATTTCTAATTGCATTAAATTGAGTTACATTCTCCAAGAAATTCTCTGCTATAAATTTTGCTCTTAGCGGATCTCCCGGAAGTAAAATAGTCTCTGCTATATCTCCTTTTATTGCTTTATTGTGAGCAGTAGTCATAATTAATATTCATTCCTTTCTAATTTTGTTATATGCTCCATGTGCATATTGTACATAAAATCGTAATTTATATGTACAATGATAGATATTTAATTACTTAATTTTTTTACCTTAAGCAAATTATATTTGAGTTTCTGCCTTTTGTCAACTAAAAATAATTTTTAGATGCAATCTACAAAGCCTAAATACTAGTATTAACTCAAAACACTTGCATAGAACATATAATTTATGAAAATGTTTCCAAAAATTTATTTGACATCACATGCTATAGGCAATATTAGCTCCCACAGCCTGTAATTTTTCTACTATATCTGCATATCCTCTTTTTATATGATGAATTTCAGAAATTTCTGTTTCTCCGTCTGCAACTAAACCTGCCAATATTAAAGCAGCCCCGGCTCTTAAGTCCGTTGCCTTAACCTTAGTTCCTGTCAATGAATTTAAACCATTGACAATAGCTGTGTTACCCTCTATCTTAATATTTGCTCCCATTCTTAAAAGTTCATTTGCGTGCATAAACCTATTTTCAAATATTGTTTCATTAATAACACTTGTTCCATTTGCCAATGATAATAAAAGCATAAATTGAGCCTGCATATCAGTAGGAAATCCTGGATAAGGTAAGGTTTTGATATCTGTTGAGTTAATCATCCCTTTAGAACGCACCATGACGCTGTTTCTGCTCTCAACAACCTCTGCTCCAACCTCTCTAAGCTTTGCAATAACAGGTTGAACATGTGCTGGTATAACATTGTCTATATACAATTCACCACCTGTTAAAACAGCCGCTACCATATATGTACCCGCTTCTATTCTATCCGGTATCACTGTGTATTCAGTTCCATGAAGTTCATCAACACCAACTATGGTGATTGTTTTAGTGCCGGCACCTTCGATTTTACCGCCCATGCTATTTATGAAATTAGCTAAATCTATTATCTCAGGCTCCTCAGCACAATTTTCAATAATTGTCTTTCCCTTAGCTGTGCAAGCTACCATCATCAAATTTTCAGTAGCTCCGACGCTTGGAAAATCTAAATAAACATTGTTTCCTATTATATCCTCTGTTTGGGCCTGTATATATCCTCTGTTAAAATTTATATCCACGTTTAAGTTTTTAAAGCCTTTTAGGTGTAAATCTATTGGTCTTGTTCCAATTGCACAACCTCCCGGCATTGAAACTTTGGCTTTATTTATTCTTGATAGCAAGGGTCCCATAACTAAAAATGATGCTCTAAGCTTGCTTATCAAATCATATGGTGCTTCATAATTTATTATATTTTCTACTTGTATTTCTAAAGAATTATTATTTGTTTTATTAATTTTTGCTCCCAAATTTGAGAGTAAATCACACATTACGTGTACGTCTTCAAGATCTGGTATTTCATGTAATGTACATTTTTCTCTTGTCAAAAGCGAAGCTGCTAATATAGGTAAAATTGAATTTTTTGATCCATTAACTTTGAGATGTCCATTTAAAGCTCCACTTTTTTTCACTATTATTGTTTCCAAGGTTCTCTCCAATCTATAAATTTTAGCCTAGTTAGTTTATCACTTTTTATATCAAAATACAACAATAAATTTTTTATAATTATAT
>DCPV01000236.1 GCA_002323775.1 Firmicutes bacterium UBA1535
CATGATGAGCTTATAAGTTTATGCGGCGAATATGCAAAAATGTTTGAAATACAAGCACACTATTATCAAAAGGAGGTAGTACAAGATGTTTAAAAATCTATTAAATTCCTTATCCTTCCACAAGGTTGGATTAAAAACCTTGAAATTATTGCATAGGGCTGATTCCTCTGCTATACCTCTGTTTATATTAAACTCGATTTTAAAATCTTTGTATCCTTATATAAATATTTTTTTATCTGCATATATTATAGATTCAATAATAGACAAAAATTTTAATCTGACGATTATTTTAACTATAACTTTGATTGCAGGAAATTTTGTATTTGGAATTATATCAGATGCTTTAAAGCAAATATGCTCCAACAAATCAACCAAGGTACATCAATATGTTCAGCTATTGATATGCAAGCATTCATTAGAGCTTGATTACGAAACTCTTGAAATACCAAAAACCTTAGAATCTATACATTCTGCTAATTTTTCAATGCAGCATCAGGGAGGATTTGGAAATTTAATAAATAATTACGGCTTATTGCTTGAGTCAATTATATCTATACTTACAGGAATAATTATGGTTTTTAGCTTATGCTTAAGTATTCCAAACAGCGAAAGTACATTTTTAAACATTGCAGGTTCTATTCCCGTATCATTTATCATATTGCTTGCTTTTTTCCTTATAAATGCCAATACAAATATTTCTTTAGCTAAACACCTTAACAAAAAACAATTAGTTATATTTGAAAAGCAAATGAAAACTGAAAAACGCTTTTCGTACTTTTTTAATCAAATAATCTTGAATTTTTCAATGGGGACATTTATACGTATATTTGATATGAGTGCTTTAATAGAAAAGGAGGAGAAAGACCGCTTTTCATTTTCATCTGAAACCATATGGCCGGAAATGTTTTCATTATTTAAAAAGAAGGAATATACCGAATCATTAATAGCAGGATTTTCAGTTTTCTTTGCATATACCTTTGTTATACTAAAGGTTTTAGCAAATGCAATAAGTATAGGAGCATTGACAAAATATATAGGATCTATTTCTCAACTCAATTCTGCTATCAGCAATTTCATAAGATATAATGGTGAGATTGGACTACAATGTGATTATTTAAAATACTACAATGAATTTATGGAAATTAAAAATGAACGATATACCGGAACTATACCTATAGAAAAAAGAAATGACAATGTTTATGAGATAGAGTTTCATGATGTATCCTTTAAATATCCGGGACAAGATGAAAAAGTTCTTGAACATGTATCCTGCAAGCTTATCCTAAAAAACAAAATGGCTGTTGTGGGTAGAAATGGTGCCGGCAAGACAACATTTATCAAGCTGTTATGCAGACTTTATGACCCTACAGAGGGCTATATAACTCTAAATGGTATTGATATAAAAAAATATAACTACCTTGAATACTTAAGCCTTTTTGGAGTAGTTTTCCAAGATTTTAAACTATTTGCCTTCCCTCTTGAGCAAAATGTCGCTTCAAGCACAGCGGCTGATGTGGAGAAGGTTTGGAAATGTATTGAATTAGCAGGTATAAAGGATAGAGTCGAGAAAATGCCAGAAAAACTCAAAACTCCTTTATACAAATATGACGAGGGCGGAGTTGAAATAAGCGGCGGGGAAGCTCAAAAAATTGCTATTGCAAGAGCCTTATACAAAAATGCGCCATTTGTCATACTTGATGAGCCTACTGCTGCACTTGACCCGATTAGCGAATATGAAATATATTCAAAATTCAATGAGCTTGTCAAGGATAAAACCAGCATCTATATATCACATAGAATGAGTAGCTGTAGGTTCTGTGATGATATAATCGTATTTGATAAAGGAAAAATAATTCAAAGAGGCAGCCATGATGAGCTTATGCAAAATGAAAATATGTTATATGCAAATTTATGGAACGCTCAGGCACAATATTATGTAGCAAATGTTAACTCTTAGAATTAACATATAAATATTAATATAAATAATCAGTCAATGTTTTTTTGTAAATTTCTGCATTTTTATAACAAAATATTGACTTTTTTTGTCATATATAGTAATCTAGTATTTATAGAATTGTATTTATAGATTTTAAAGAAAGGATAGTGTTTACAATGTCTGAATTACCTAAAATGAATTTCAGCAAATATAAATTCTCATGGGAGCCTGTAGGGAATATTGATGAAGGCAGAAAAAATTTGGGACATTATATGCCTGTTTTTGCATACAGACTTTTTGAGTTTGCAATAAGAACAGAGCTTACTAATCAATATGGGAAAATAAAGGCAGCCGAAATTCTTCGTAATGCTGGAAAAATATCTGGTATTGAATTAGCAAACAACGTTCTTAACATAAATCTGCCTATAAATGAATTCTTATCGCATTTACGTGATGTTTTAGAAAAAAATCGCATCGGTATATTAAGAATTGAAGAATTCAACCAATCCACTGGTGATATAAGACTTACTATAGCAGAGGATTTAGACTGTTCAGGGCTTCCTGTAACGGGTGAAACTGTATGTAGCTATGACGAAGGATTTTTAGCTGGTATATTAGAAGTATATACAAAAAAAGAATATCATGTAGAGGAAATTGACTGCTGGGCGACAGGTGCCAGAGTATGCCGGTTTGAAGGATATGTAAAGAACCAAAACTGAGGAATAATACATGGAAAAATACATCATAGACTTGCTTAATAAACAAATACAAGACATAAGTTTAAACAAACCATTAAAAACATCTGACAAATTAGATAGTACCTCAGAAGAAATTAACAATCTTCAGGATTCTATTTATTATCTTTCAATGTGCCTTTTAGAGTCGAATAGATTTTTAAGTGAGCTTAGTCAAGGTAATTTAGATGCTGTTCCGCCTAGTAGGAATAATTTTCTATCAGGATATTTAAAGGAGCTGCACGCTGTTATGAGCCACATAGCTTGGCAAGCTGAGCAGGTTGCCAGTGGTGATTATAGCCAAAAAATGAAATTCATGGGGAAATTATCAGACTCATTTAATATAATGATACAGCAATTGCGAGAAAGAAGGGCAGTCTTAGAGGAAAAATCATACACTGATGAACTTACCGGAATATACAACAGAAGATATTGCAAGGATTATGTAAATAAATTGCTTGCAAGCCACGAAGATTTTTCATTTGCCATGATAGATATTGACCAGCTAAAAAAGGTAAATGATAGATTTGGGCATTGTACAGGCGATGAATACATTAATTTGGTAGCGAAAACTGTAAAGGATACTATCAAAGCAAGTGACATTTTTTGCCGAGTAGCAGGAGATGAGTTTGTTATTATATTTAAAAATCGTGGTGACAAATCATCAAAAGAAAAAATGAAGAAAATTAGGCATAAGCTGCTTGAGATAAAAAAAGATTACACTCTTTCAATCAGTTATGGTATAATATATGTGCCTACAGAAACAAGTCTCAATACAGAGGAAATCTTTGAATTGAGTGATGTAAAAATGTATGAATTTAAAAATAAACATAGAAAATTTATTTAGATGGAGGAATTTATGAAAATGAACAAATTATATAGGATTGTCTCACTTAGCTTGCTGCTGTGCTTTGTATTTATTGGGACTGTTAATGCAGTTACATTTAAGGACTTACCAAATGACTGGTCTAAGGATTTTATAACAAGAGCGGCCGAGCTTGGTTTTGTAAATGGATTTGATGATGGAACATTCGGACCTGATAAAAACGTAACAAGATTGCAGTCTATGCTTATGCTATCAAGATTACATAAAATAGATACAGATTTGGAAAAACAGATTGAAAATAAATATTCCCCATTTTTAAGCGATTTAATGGGTGGAAAAAATGATTGGGCATACAGCGAATTATCAAAGGCTATTGCTTTAAATATCGTTACAGAAAATGTAACTAAAAACTTATATACAAACAAAACTCTAGAAATATCTGCGACAAGGGAAGATATAGCAGTATTTATAGTAAAAGCTATGTGTTTGCAAAAAGAGGTTGATGAATTAAAGGATAAGCTGTATTCATTGCCATTTGGCGATTCAAACCAAATAAATTCAGACTATAGACCTTATGTTTATATAGCCTATGAAAAGGGCATAATTTCTGGAGATTCTAATAAGGACTTCAATCCAAGAAACCCTATTAAAAGAAAAGAATTAGCTAAAATGGTTTGTTTAGCATATGATTACATAAAAAATAATAATATTAAACCAGAATTCGGACAATTTGAACAATTTTCAACATTTAAAGGTACTATTGAAAAAATAACTATTGGTGCTATAGAATCATATTTAGAAATTAAGCCTAATAGTGGTGATGCAACTCAAATGGTAAGAGTTATTAATGAAGGCACTGTCATAAAAATTAATAAAACAATTTCAAAGCTATCAAAACTTGAAAAAGGTATGGCAATCGAGTGTACTATAAATTTAAAGGATAGCATTGCTAAAGAAATAGTTGTGGATACTACTGTTACATCTATAGAAGGTACAATAAAATACGTTGCTTTCACTCCGCCTATGAAGCTTACAATAACTAATAAAAACGGAGAAGATCAACAATTTAATATTAGTGATAATGTCATAGTAACTGTTGACGAAAAAAATATAGAGTTTAAAAATCTGAAAAAAGATGACCGTGTAAGTATAAGATTGGTAGATAATGTTGTAACTCAAATAAATTCACTAAGCAGATTGCAAGTTAAAAGTGGTAAAATTAAAAATATAGAATATGCTATTCCTATAAAATTAACACTTGAGGATAGTGAAGGTAAAGTTTATACATATACTTACGTAGAGGAGCCTTATGTTACAAGAAATTCTGTTGCTACTAGCTTTGACCAGCTAAGAGTTGGTGATGAAGCTACTATAAAAACTGAGTATGATAAGCTGACTGCAATAGATGCAAAATCAGTAGTCAGTTCAGCTGATATTATAGCTACTGTAAAAGAAATTACAATAGGTGCAAGCAATCGTATTAAGCTTGAGGGCAATGATGGTGAAATAAAAGAATATAAGCTTAGCAAAACTGCCAGAATTACTGTTCTTAATGCTAGCTCGAGCATATATGACCTAAGGGTTGGATATGCGGTAAAAGTAAATCTTGATGGCTCAGAGATAGTATCTATGGAAGTAGCCGGAACAGGAAAATCACTTGAACAGACTGGTAAGATTGTATATGTATACAATGCAAGCAATTTAAGTATGGAGAAGAATGTAATAATTCTTCAAATAAAAAACAGTCTTAATGAAAATGAAATTATTTATTTGAAATTAAATCCTGATACAGTCATAATGACTCTTATGGGAACTAAGCTAAGAATTGCTGACTTAAAACCAGATATGGATGTTTTATGCTTAGGCTCTTATAGCAACGGAGGAACATTCGACACCTTAAGCATTATAATAAAATAATATCTATGCTTCTATTATAAAATTAAAACTTCGTAAATTTTCTAAATTAGGATTTTTACGAAGTTTGTTTTTTTACTGTAATTATAATTTATAAAAGAATAAGCTCCAATTCTAATAGAAATTGAGCTTATATTTATTTTTTATTTCTTCAATTTTTTAAGTCTGAAAAAATCTTCTCTTTCTTTTTCTTCCAATACCTCTTGAATGTATTTCACTTGCTCAGTATATTTTGGAATTTGAATGTGCTGTAAGGCATTGGTTCTTTTCTTGGTTTTTTGTATTTCCTTTGCTAGCTTAAATATTGAATTTTCAATTTCTGCTAGCTCATATATCTTATATTTTACTTCATTAAAATTTTGCCTTGTCATATCCAAGGCTGAATTTGTGTAGTAAAATCCATATGTTGGCTGTATATCTTTTTTATTATACTTTATAGTTGGGATATCAACGCCCATAACGCTTTTTAAAAGAAGCTCAAAGGACTCATCCTGTGGAACGCTGTACGATATATCCTCTACATCCTTGACACCCATTATCAGGTTTGCAACTTGCAGGGATTCATATGCTTTTTCAATAGTAGCATATATCTTTCCTTGGATATCCTTTGATTTATTGACAAGTCCCATCATTTCCTTGATTAAAACATTTCTTTTTTTATCTAATAGCTCAAAGCCTTTTTTTGAAAGTTGTAAAGCTGATTTTGCTTTAATCAGGTTTGACTTTGTAGGTGCTACTAAAATAGCCACAAT
>DCPV01000238.1 GCA_002323775.1 Firmicutes bacterium UBA1535
TCGTTATGCTATATACAGTGGGCTAGATGTTAGTCAAAAGGGTGATTTGTCTAGATATACTGATACAAATTCAATAACTGAATGGTCATATACTGCAATGCAATGGGCAAAAGCAAGTGGTATTATAAATGGAAGAACAAATACCGAGCTTGCACCAAAAGGCATGGCAAGCCGAGCAGAGATAGCTACTTTTATAATGCGCTTTATTGAAGAATTAATAAAGAAATAAATAATTGTATTAAAAGTGCGTAATCACAAAATGATAACGCACTTTTACAATTATTCTTAAAATTATTACAATATAAGCCCCTTGACTAAATGATAAAAATGTATTATTATTAATTTAGTACATAAAAATACATTGTTTGATAAAATAATCACAAACCTTTAATTGTACAAATTATTTGGAACTGTTAAGTTCGGAGGAAAAATGGAAAAGGTAAAAATGAAAAAAATAAATTTCAAAAATATAAATTTTAAAAGCTTATTAGCAGGGCTTTTAGCAGACTGTGTAGGAGCGTTTTTTATTGCGGCTAGTATATATGTTTTTGCTAAAAATGCTAACTTTGCTCCGGGCGGAATAAATGGTGCATCTGTAATTATAAATCACATATCTTCTTGGCCTATAGGTATGGTTAGCTTATTTCTTAATATACCTATAATAATACTAAGCTATAAGTTTTTAGGTATGAAATTTTTGTTAAAATCATTAAAAACTATGATTATATCAGCGGCATTTATGGATTATGTTGCTCCTTTATTACCTGCATATACTGGAAATCAACTTTTAGCAGCATTATTTGCTGGAGGTTTGGCAGGAATCGGATATGCTCTAATTTACATTCAAGGTTCTTCTACTGGAGGAAGTGATTTTATACTTCTTACTATAAAAAAACTAATGCCACATATATCCATAGGTCAGATAACACAGCTAATTGATGGAAGTATAATTATAGTTGGTGGATTTGTTTTTGGCATAGATGCTGTGCTTTACGGTATCATATATACAATTGTTTCTTCTGTTATCATGGATAAAATAATGTATGGAACAAGCTCAGGAAAGCTTGCTTTTATCATAACTGACAAAGGAAGTAATATATGCGAAAAAATTAATGATGAAATTGAAAGAGGTTCAACTATAATAAATGCAATAGGATCATATAGTAAGCAAAATAAAGAAATTGTTTTATGCGCTTGTAGTAAGTCTCAAGTCTATCCTATGAAAGCTGCAGTTAAAAATATTGACAACAAAGCATTAGTAATAATAACAGAATACAACGAGACCTATGGACATGGATTTTTGGATATACATAAGGATTAAGTAAAATTATATGGAAACTTTCATATAATACATCTTGACATATATTGCGTTAGATGTTATTATTTAGGTATAAAAACATTTGTATATAAACTTGTTTAAAATACGGAATCGGGTGAGAATCCCGAACAATCGGGTTACTGTGTTGTGGAGCAAACTCTGATATGCCACTGCTTAAGCGGCAAGGTGGAGCTAGCGATGAAACTTAGTCAGGATACGTTAAAACAAGTACGTAGTATTATTTTCCAACGAAGAATAATATACAGGATAAATTAATATTTTATCATAAATTGTTGCTCGAATTTTTTGCACCTGTATTTGTCATTACGAAAATGCGGGTGCTTTTATATTGTAAAACTTTCTACAATCTGCTTTTAGCAGATTATATCCTCATATTTACAGCTTAATAGTTCATATGTTAAGGGGTTAGATATGTGAATTGAACGTATTAATATAAAATTAAGGGGGTGAAAGCATTTATATTCTACAAAAGAATAGCTTTAATTTTAAATAAAAGAAGGGAGTATTAAAAATGAATATTTTAAAACAAACAAAAAACAGAAACAAATTTTATGCACTAGCATTGGCAATGGTTATGGTTATCATGTCAATTATGCCAGCTCAAGCATTTGCAGCAATAGGGGACAAGGCTAATCCAACGGATACAGGTATTGTAAAAATATACTTCGGAGATTCTAATTATATTAAGGTTGATACAGAATCCCTTATGCAATTTGAAAAAACATCAAATTCACCATTGACTTATCATGCTACATATATAGGAAGTAATTCGGCAAATTACTATCCAGATAGACTTCGGCTGATAGTAATACCTAACAGAGGTACTCTTACTCCAGCTATTGTTAGAGAAGACGGGGTTACTGCCACAGTACCAGCTTTAACTACAGGAGTTTATGATATAGATATATCAGATACAGCCAAAACTAGAGAGTTTGAATTTACTGCATCAAATGAGGGACCTTTTCAAACAATAGTTATAACATTTGATCAGCCTAAGGATATGATTATAATGTCAACTATGCCAGCTCAAGCATTTGAGTGTGTTGATGAGTGTATCTTTACAAATAATCCTGTTGATACAGGAACTGTTAAACTGCATTTTGGATATCCTAATTATAGTAAGGTTTCTACAGAATCCCTTACGCAATTTGTAAAAACATCAAATTCACCATTGACTTACCATGCTACATATATTGGAAATAATTCGGCAAATTACTATCCAGATAGACTTCGGCTGGTAGTAAGACCTAACAGTGGTACTCTTAGTACAGCTATTGTTAGAGAGGACGGGGTTACTGCCACAGTACCAGCTTTAACTACAGGAGTTTATGATATAGATATATCAAAGACAGCCACAACTAGAGAGTTTGAATTTACTACATCAATTGCGGGACTTTCTCAAACAATAATTATAACATTTGATCAGCCTAAGGATATAAAAATAGGTACATGTAATTTATTTGCTTATCTGCCA
>DCPV01000228.1:0-5918 GCA_002323775.1 Firmicutes bacterium UBA1535
ATTGCAAACCATATAGTTGTCAAGTTTACTGTCAATCCCTCTATGACTATACATGCAACTATAACTACTATCCATGCTATACCTATATTTTCCATGATTCGCCTCCATTATTATAATTTTATCTAATACTAATATCTAATATATTAATCTTATTCTATTAATATTATAATTTAAAAATATATTATTAAAATTTCAACTAGATTTTAGTATAAAATACATTAATTATTACCTTACCATCATTATACAATATTATTAATATAATGTAAATATAAAAACTAATTTGTAGAAAAAAATAACCTGTAATATATTTTTAGTCTATTTCTATTAAATTTTTTCTTACTTAATTTGTTGTCCATCCGCCATCTACTGCCAAATACTGTCCCGTTGTATAACTTGAGGCATCAGAAGCAAAATAAACCACAGCCCCGTCCAGTTCACCGGGTCTGCCATGTCTACCCATTGGACATATGTTTTTTATTGTGTCTTGAAGCGCAGGCACTTCTAAAACTCCTTGTGTCATTTCACTTAGGAAATAAGCAGGTCCGATTGCATTGACAGTTATATTGTACTTAGCCCATTCGTTTGCTAATGTCTTTGTCAGCATTAAAACTGCACCCTTGGAAGTAGCATATGACGATATAGGGAAAACTGGTATTGAAACCACAGAATGAATTGAACCAATGTTAATTATTTTACCGTATTTTTGTTCAATCATTAATTTCCCAACTTCTCGAGCTACATAGTAAACAGCGTCAACATTAACACTCATAACCTGTCTCCATTCTTCATCTGTTTGAGCCTCAGCTGTTGCTGCATTTGCAACTCCTGCATTATTAACTAAAATATCAATTCTTCCAAACTTATCCTTTATTTGTGAAACCATTGAAACTATCTCGGAACTAATTGCTACATCGCATTTTACAGCCATACAGCGAACTCCTAAAGCCTCAATTTCCTTTTTTACATCTTCTAGCTTTTCAACTCTCCTTGCAGCAATAACAACATCTGCTCCTTGTCTTGCTAAAGCCTTTGCAAACTGAACTCCAAGTCCGGATGAAGCTCCTGTAACTAATGCCACCTTGCCCTTTAAATCAAATAAATCACTCATGATATTTTTTCTCCATATTTTCAATATTTTTATCTTTAATTACTTTATGTTAAATATAAATGATATATAAATAATTTTACCAATATATTTATTTTTTAAACACTAATAGATAAAATATTTCTTAAGTTATATCATTAAAGATAATAATTAGGCAAAAAAACAAAACAGATGTAACACTTAAGTTAATCTGCTTGTTTCGTTTTTTGTTTAAATATATTTTCTGTCGTATAAACGAGAGGCATTTAATACAACCAATACAGACCCGGCATTATGTACTAAGGCACCAGATATCGGACCTAAAACACCTAGAACAGACAGTATAATCGCTGCAAAATTGATTATCATAGATAAGCTTATATTTACCTTAATTAGTTTAATAGCCGCATTCGACAGACGTTTTAGATATGGAATTTTTGCAATATCATCACCTATTAAAGCAATATCGGCAGCTTCTATAGCAATATCGCTACCCATACTGCCCATCGCTACGCCTACATTTGAAATTTTCAATGCCGGGGCATCATTCACTCCATCACCAATCATACACACTGTATAACCTGATTTTTGCATAGCTTGTATCTGTTCAACCTTATGCTCTGGCAACAACTCAGAATGTACAGTACCAATCCCGGCTTGATTTGCAAAATAATTAGCTGTCTGTGCATGATCGCCTGTCAGTAAAGCAACTTCCGTTTTAGTTTCCCACAGCTCTTTTATCATCGTTTTTGCAGTTGACCTTAGCGTATCAGACAATGCCACAATTCCTATTATGCTTTTACTATCAGAAACAAGGATAGTAGCTTTACCCTGATTTCTCAAATTTTCAAGAACGGCTTGTTCTTTACTGCCAACGAATATACCATTGTCTGCAATAAATGTGATGTTTCCACACAATAAGCGTTTCTCTCCCACATCAGCACAAACCCCTTTGCCGGGTATCATTTGAAAATTTTCAATTCCCTGCAACTCCACATTTTCTTCTTTTGCGTATGCAGCAATCGCTTTTCCGAGCGGATGCTCTGAGTGAGCTTCTATCGAAGCAATGTATCTTAAAAGCTCAGTGTTTGATAAGCTCTCATCAAAGGACAGCAAATCGCTGACCGTAAGATTGCCATGTGTGAGTGTTCCTGTTTTATCAAAGGCAATCATATTGACTTTACCCATATTTTCAAGCGCTTCACCCGATTTAATTATTACACCATATTTCGCAGCCTGTCCGATAGCGGCCATGATGGATGTAGGTGTAGCAAGTGCTAAGGCACATGGACAAAACACTACAAGTATTGTAACTGCACGCACGATATCCAGTGTAACGAGATAAGTTACTATAGCTATGATAAGTGCAATTGGCACAAGCCATGCCGCCCATTTATCGACGATTCGCTGCATCGGTGCCTTGTTGCTTTCAGCTTCCTGCACAAGTCTTATCAATTTTTGCAATGAGGAATCCTCGCCAATTTTTGTGGTCTTTATCTCAATAGAGCCAAAGCGGTTGATTGTTCCGCAAAAAACTTCATCACCTATTGTCTTATCCACAGGTAGTGATTCTCCTGTCATGATAGACTGGTCAACAGATGTATTACCTGAAACAATTTCACCATCTACTGGAATACCCTCGCCAGGCAAAACACGCAGGATATCTCCCTTCTGTATTTGTGGCACTGATATAATTTCTTCTTTCCCATTTACAATCAGCCTGCCGGTTTCCGGTGCAAGGCTGATAAGCTTCTTGATACCTTTTTTCGCTCGCTCTGCCGTCTTGTCTTCCAGTATCGCACCGATTGCCATGATAAACGCAACCTCACCAGCAGCAAATAGTTGCCCAATAATAACAGACGCAATCATTGCAATAGAAATCAGCAAAGCAGAGGATATTTTACTCATTCCTTTATTGTAGATAATTCTCCAAATGGCAAGATATAAAAGTGGATAGCCACAAATCACAACTGTTACCCACGCAGGGTCAAATGGAGTTTCTACTTTTGCCAACATTAAAACAAGACTTGCTACCAAAAATATACCGCTGATAATCGTAGCTTTCAAGCCAGATAATATTTCAAACGCTTTTTTCATTTATTTCAGCCTCTCCTCCTACACAATTCTTGAAAATTGCTCAATAGCAGAGTATAACTTCTTTATCGTTTCATCCTCTTTACCTTCACGCAATCCATCTAGCACACAATGATGAAGGTGTCCCTCCAAAATAACCTGCCCTGTCTTGTGGAGAGCGGATTTTGTAGAACCTATTTGAATTAATATTTCTTCACAGCTCTTATCTTCCTCTATCATTCTTATCAAGCCACGAACTTGACCTTCTATTCGTTTCAAGCGATTAGTAACCGCTTCAACATCCATACACTGTTTCATTATAATCCTCCTCGACATTAAATAATAGGGTATACCCCTATGCCCTATTATAATGATAGTATTTATTTTTGTCAATAAGAAAAAGCAATTTTAATAAAACGATATGTCTGTGAAACAAAATTATTATTTTTATAAATTGTTATTTCTCGCTAACTTCCTCTATATTCCAATTAATGTAAAAATTTTTAGACCTTAAATTATGACTTCGTAAAATTATACATAATGTTAACGCTTGCCAAACTTCTATTTTCTATGATATAATACCATGACTTAATATTATATCGTAGAAAAGAAGGCTATTGTATGACTTATCTGGCAATTTTATGTATTACATCCTTTATAGGTATATTTATACCATCTTTGTTAATTTATTGTTTGGTTATAGTTCCAATTATAGATAAAAAACAAAACACAGAACAAAGTAACAAAAATAAAAATGTAAAACTAAATAAAAAAAAGGCAAAAGTCAGTATAGGAAAGTATATTCTACCCATTATTCTAGCAGGACTTTTTGTTTTTGCACTTGTTTTTTCATTTGTATTATCAATACCGTATTGGCTGGACTTGCCATCAATCATATTCAAGCATTATGAGGTTAAAACCGGTGAAATTACAAAAATAACAATGGAAAATAGTCATTCTGCTAAATCATGGGGATTTGATAATATATATATTGATGATGAACACTATACATTTGAAAACTTATCATTGGACAAGTTGAATGGACAAGTTACTGTCTATTATCTAAAACATACAAAATATATTATGAAAGCTAAATCAAATCATGGATATGAGATACGACACATATTTTTTATATCAAAATTCTGCTATAGTTTACTTATATATTGTATCATTGTAGCTGTAACAACTATTTTTAAATTGAAAAAGCGTCGTCGAATTGCTATAAAAACTAATAAAAGATTAATAATATGCTTTGTTAGTTTCAATGTTTTTTCCTTATTGATATTATTGCTTGAAGCATATAATTCCTCTTGGAAACTAAACTCTTTTTATATTGCCATGTTCATGAATTTATTTGCTCACATGATGCTCAGTATTGAGAAAATAAGACAATATGTAAGATAGCTGCACACAAGCTGATATGAAATTCTAAGATTAAATAAGATTCAACTAAAAAGTACAAGCAAATGAAAATTATTACAAACAGGAGAATAAACCAAATGAAAAGAATTAATTGTATAAAACATGTTACACCTATACAAAAACTAATTTATATTTTCATAATAATGACAACTTGCCTATTGTCACTGACTGCCTGCATGTCGAAAGAACAAAGAGAAAAAGCATCCAATAACGAAGCATTGGCAAAGCCTATTGTACAGGAGTATCTGAAAGCAAATTACGGCGGAGGAAAAATCAAAGCCTTGGATTGTTTAAATTATTCAGGAAATTCCGGTCCTATACCGGATTTTAGCGTTTATGCCAGTTCTTATGTCAAAGCTTCAATTATTTTGGATAATAAAAAATTTTCAGTCATTACCAATATTGAAACTGGTCAATGCTATGATAATTATAATGAACAATCAATTATGCAATCTTTAAAGGATTATGTAGTATCTTCTCTTTCTATCAATATGCCACATGATATTGAGGTGCATTACTCCATTAAGAGTATTAATAGTATAAATTACGGGGATTATGCTGGATTTACAGAATTCGGTGTAAAAACTATTGATGATTTGTTTAAAGAAGATGAATATAGTATTTATGTGGTATGTAAATATATAGCCAGCGATATGGACTTCAAAGGCATTGACGTCAAGTGTTTTTTCCCTACATTGGACGTATCCGATGTATATCTGGCGATTGTAAATTTCCGCAGCAATGAAAGATATATTGCTGATGATATGGTTTCTTTCGAAAGTTTTTATTTTGACGGTCCACAGCATTATTACAGCCTATCTGATATTGTAACCGCTTATAAGGAAAAAAATTTTGATTCAGAATCTGGAGACTACGTTTATAACGACAATGTTTACTATAACTATGCAAACTATCTTTCAAAGACGATAAACGGCATAGAATTCGCATGGAATGACTTACTTTATACTTTAGATTTTGAAGAAATTACGGCAGAAAAGGAGATTCAAACTCAATATTATAGTGGAGCAACCATTTATGCCATCAATGAAAAAGCTATATCAGTCAGCTGCACTTCACGTTTGGATGAAACACAAGAAAACAGTATCCAAATCTATTTTTATTTTGATACTGCTCTTGCAGGAAGCAAGATGGTGTTGACCAGAAATGAAAATGATGGAAAGAAATATAAGCTAAATACACTTGAATGGAAAACAAGCAATCGCTTGTACCAATATGAAAATATTTATAAGCCCAAAGCATCATTTACACTAGGTCTTTATAAAATGAATTAAACTGATTATTTGTATAGCAAAATTATAAAAATAAGCGTATAAAAGCT
>DCPV01000228.1:6084-14095 GCA_002323775.1 Firmicutes bacterium UBA1535
AGCTTTTATACGCTTATTTTTGCATTTAAAATCCTAGCTGTTCATTTATTACAAACACTTTCATTCGATTTTTGTCAACTTGACCTCTTATAATTGATATATAATTACATACTCTTACGGATTGTTCACACTCATTACATGACTTACCCAAACTACATGCAGAACTAATCTTAGCCCTATTTGCATTCATTGGTGTAGCAAAATTCAATGCTCTTTTTATTCCTTCTTTTTCATTCTCTGTAATTTTATTTTCCCCAACAACCAGCAACACTCTATCTGGACCATAAGTTATAGCTGCAACTCTATTTCCACTATGATCAACATTAATTATTTCTCCATTTTTTGTAATTGCGTTACAACTTGATATATAGCAATCAGACGTTAATGCTAGTTTTTTTAATTTTCTAATTTCTTCTTTTGTATCAGCCAAAGTTTTATCATATACTGTTTTTCCCATCGATATCACAAGCTTAGTTACTTCTAGTTCTTTTAAAGTTTTAGAATTTCCTACACCTATTGAATCACATTTCTCAAATTCTAATTTCAAAGCGCTAATTAATTCTTCTCTGGATTCAAAATACTCAAACTCAATATTTCTTGATTCAAAACTGTTTTTTAATGTATTCATCTTCACCTCTAATAATATATTTAGTCTCTCAGAAACCGTATGAACCTGTAATTTTAATATATCATATCATGATATTCTTCATTCTTTTCCATTTGCACTTTTACAAAAGAGCATATAGGTCTTATCTTTTTATTTTCCACCCTTGCCCAATTGACAAGCTCTTTTAACAAGAGTTTTCCAACACCTTGACCATTGAGTTCATCAGACACATATGTATGGTCAGCTATTATATAATTTCCATCAGAATTAACAAATGTTATTTCAGCAAGTGGATTTTCTTCTAAATCACCTATATAAAAACTTTTTATTCCCTTTTTAATTTCCAACATTACGGTATTCTCCCTTGTTTTTTACATATTTATAATAAAATTTTATGAACAGTGCGAGCTTACTCATCGCACTGTTCACTATTGTTTCTATTTTTGAATTTTACAGTTCATGTAAAATACATCTCTTTTCTTGCCGTATCCTAATTTTTTTGCCCACTTAGTTTCAATTTTTTTCAAATCCTCATTATTTAAAACTGATACTTGTGTGATATTAATTCCATACCTTTTATATATGGCTTTAAGTTCGTTGCATAAATAGGAATCGGTTAAGGTTGGAAGGCTTCTGCTTTCAATCTCTTGTTTCTCATAAAGATTACAGTAACTAATGTATATCTCAAGGCTTGCATTTTCTTTAGCAATTTTTCTTATACTATTTAAAAAGCTATGCTCGCCCTTTATAATTCCATCACGCAGACTGCCCCATGGTAGGTTGATAAATATTTTATCTGCCTTGCATAACAAATCATCAGGCAAGTTATCAGCATTGGCGACCATATACACTACATTCTTTAAGCCACCTTTTTCTGGTTTCTTAGCTGACTTAAGCGAATATTGCTGCATAGAATCTACTGATGTATCTATCCCGATAAACATTGCATCTTTATCCTGCTTGGCTTTTTTATATACAAATTCTCCCTCTCCTGTGCCTATATCTATTATCAAAGATTTATATCCCTTGATAAGGTTTTCAAATTCCACAGAATCGACTTCTTCAATTCTTTTTCCTATAAGTATTCTCAATTATATTTCCTCCAGTTTTCTTTTACTTGTTTTAGTAAAAGAAAACACGGCGGACCACGAGCAAATATATAATACTTGCTATGTATTGTTATAATTGAAAAACTTGTTAGTTATTACTTATACTTATAACGATAACGCATGATTATCACCTTTCTAATATGTTATACTTAAAATCTTATTGCTATAATATAAATTGAGTAAGAATGGAAAATTTTATCCAATCAATTTATATTAAACAAAATTTTAATATAAACATACTAAAAAGTCAATTTTTATTTTTTAATTTAATAATTAGCATTAAACTTTCCACATTTTGGTATGACTGTGTGTCACATTACACAAAACTAACTATTCTATAAAAACTATACTGGAAATATAAGAATTATCTCTCTTTTCAATACTTATTTCCTTTATTAATTCAAACTTGTTTTCAATATTATATAGACTTATTTTTTCCTGATTTAATATAACTAACACATTTTCCATTATGCCTGCAAATTCTGTCTTGTTATTTAATTCTATAGATTCAGATTTTTTAGTGACTTTATCTAAAATAGTTATTTTAGTTCCTTCATAAGCAACAAGATCATGATTTGTTATTATTAATTTGTCTTTGTACTGCAAAATGTCATTAGGAAACTCCTCATTTATATTTATAGCTTCAATTTCATTTGTATCAATAGAAATTTTTAATATCGTACTTGCTGGTTTATCTTCCTTTGTCATAATTACTCCGGCATATAAATAATTTTCATCATACATAAATTTATATTGACTTGTCCCATATTGAGTAATATCTATTTTATGTAAAATCTCCAATTCTTCGTTATAAATGTAAAGATAACACTCCGGTGATGAGCTTAGCATATTCGAACTAAAAGCATATACCTTTCCTCTCACTGCTGTAATCCCACTTACATACTCATTATCTATTATTATTTCCTTTAATGTATTGTTGCTTTTATTTAATCTGCATATGTGTGTATCTCCACTCAAAGTATTTATTGTGTAAATATAATCCTTGCTAACCGCAACATCATTTAATGCTATATTATTAATGGAGAATTCTTTTATTTCAAAATTATTTTTATTAAGGCTTATTACCTTTTTACTATCCTTAGCATTTCCTAATCCTTGAGGAATCATATATATTTCATTATCATAATAAACCGGATTGTGAAATGCAGAGCCTAGCATTGCATACTTCATGTTTTTCTCTAAAATCTTATTTAATTCTTTATCATACCAGTGAATTGTACTCTTGTAGTCACTGGCAGTTGTTTCTACTATCCCAATCTTAGCTTGTTTAATATTTAAAGTTTTAAGGCTACCTGCCTTATGGCTGCATCCATTTATTATAATTAAAATCCCCACCATCCCAATTATATAAATAAGTTTTTTCATCTTCTTAACCCCTCTTATAAATTAAACCGAAGGAAATCAATGATTTCCTTCGATTTTTAGATTATATTTATTTTTGGTATATCAATGATGTTCTGCTGGTATTAACTAGCTCCATTGGATGAACTGCAACTCCAAAATCTCCTGTGTCTAAATTAATTCCATAGTTATCCAAAAAAGCTGCATATACTAATTGAGAGCAGTAAAAGCTACTTCTTGTATAAGGGTTAAGATAATTCCAATTATACGGTAAACCTCTTTTTCCATAACACCAATTAGCGGCAGTTTCGTCCTGTGCTACAGTAGTTCCTATAACGGTAACTCCATAGCAAGTAGTTCTTGTCTGATACCAATCATTTGCTCCTGTTGTTACTCCTCCGGATAATGATTCAACAACTGTTCCATAAGCATATACGATTGCTGCATGACCTGTTGGTATTATCCCCTTAAGCTTATCACCAGTTACGAGGATAACCCCTTTTCTTCTTGGATACGTTCCAACTGCTTGCGGACTAATAGAAAATCCGTTATCTTTATCCATCTCTAAAACTTTTTTATCAATTTGTTTCTCTAAATTTTCTACTTTTTCTTGGGTGAATACTTTTTCTGCTGGTAAATACTTTTCTTGCTCAGCGGCAAAAGCAAGATTAGTTGAGACTAACATCAAAACTAAAGTCATGACCAGCAGTTTTTTAATAAATTTTTTTAACATTCTTACCCTCCTATTATATTAGATACTAATAGTAATTATATGTAACTTTATAATGTCTTATTACATTAAATAAACCAAAGCTTCTATATAAATTAAATTTTTATCATTTTTAAATTGTTCTTCGATTTATGTAATACATTTTCTATATAATAAAAGAGATAAAAATCTTTTATAATTAATTTCTTTCCATATCCTTATTCTCATCTAAGCACAGCCTGTTTTCTGCACATGGTGGATTGCAAGAGGTAAAGAAATAAAATGACCCTCCACCATTTTGCTTTATTTGATACATTGCTTTATCTGCACAGTGCAAAAGACTGCTTGCATCCATTGCATCCTTGGGAAATAAACTTATGCCTATGCTTACTTTTACACTCAGCGTTACAGATTCATATGTAATAGTTTCATTCACTGAGGTCTGTATTCTCCTTGCCAAAGCCTCAACGTCATCCTGTCCCTTTATTCCTGTCTGTAGCACAACAAATTCATCTCCGCCAAATCGTCCTACCATATCACCAGCTCTCAGTACCTTTTGTGCTGATTGTGCCACATGATGAAGTACAACATCTCCCGTTTTATGTCCATACTGATCATTGATGTGTTTGAATTTATCAACATCAAACAGCATTACTGCAAATGGAATTTTACTGCGTATTGAACGTTGAATTTCATCCTCTAAGCGTGCGATAAAACTTGCACGATTTGGTATTTCAGTTAAAGGGTCATATTTTGCAAGCCATGTGATTTTTTCTTGACTTTTTTTTCGCATAGTTATATCACGAATGATATGAACACGAAACTGGCCATTTTCTGTATAAGTGCTTTTTGCACTTACTTCAACAGGAAATGCTGAACCATTGCTTCGTACATGAATACATTCAAAAACTATGCCCTCATCATCTGCCATCTGCATTTGTTGTTCATATTCGTCAACTTTGGAAGGGTGGCGTATATCTTGTATTGTCATTAATAAGAGCTGTTCTTTTGTATACCCATATTTCTCGTATGCACGCTCATTCGCATTTACGATTCGTCCTTCAAATGTGATATAAAGAATAATATCATGTGCACGTTCAAAAAGTATTTCATGCAAATGAAAGCTGTCCTTCGCTTTTTTTTGAAGCGTTATTTCAATGAAAAAAAGAATGACCTTATCAGAAGAAAGATTTAATACACGAGCAAGAAAGTGTCTGTCACTTTTTTCAATACAAAACTCAAACTGCATCAGCCCTTTTACTTGCATCGTGCCTTTACATATTTTAAATAAATTTTCGCCAATTTCAGGCAATACTTGTTCTACTGTTTTGTCAAGCACCTCGTAGTGTGGTATGCCAAACATTTCCTCAAAAGCCTCATTAACTTCAATAATCCTGCAACTATAGGCTTCACTATCTGTCTTTCTCATTATTTGGAGCATTGTATAGCCCTCAAACATTGTATGTACCATTTTTTCGCAATTATACTTGCTCTTTGTCATCTTCTATTACCTTTCTTCGTATATCTTTATAATTAAATAACAGCCTCATAAAATCCAAATATCATACTCAAGAGTATATATCTGAATTTCCTTAATCGAGGAAATGTTGATTTTAATATTATTTCCATATATTTAATATTAACCAAAATTATAATAATTTTCTCATTACAATTACATTTTCTTTAAATGGAGGAACATTCCCATAATCAATAAAGTCATTAAATATGCAAATTTCTTTAAATCCATTATTTATATATATCTTTCTTGCGTTTGTCCAATTTTCTGAAACAACAAGGAGTATTGACTTTGGAGACTCTACAAAGTCAAGAATATATTTAATATAAAATTCAAACATTAATTTACCTAATCCATGACCTCTGAATTTAGGAAGGGTACCCATCGAAGATATATATACCTCATTGCCATTTGCCTTATGAATATCCTTAATTAAATGTCCGAATGTAAATTTTTCCTCATCAATTTTTTCGCTATAATCCCATATCTCTGAGCATATGTATCCAATAACTTTATTATTATATTCCATTACTATAAAGCCTTTTTCAAAAGTTTCAATTCTTTGAAGAAATACATTTTTATCTTCACATACAATTTTAGAAAATGAGGATTGCTCAATTTCCATTATATAATTAATATCATTTTTCTCTGCGGTACGAAATTTAATATCATTAATATTCATAAAACTCCTCCGTTAGCTTAATTTCATTGTCATACTGGGATTTTTATACCTTTCTTTACATTATCCCTTTTTAGTATAACACATAATTCTATATTAAAAAAGAGAAAAAGTGCTTCGGTTAAAATGCAGCCGAAAACACTTTCGCTTTTTTCATAAGCTCAACACGCTCTGATTTCTTTTAGATAAAACTCTGTTCCACCAATCATTTCAAAGTCTTTACCTTTACATTTGGGGCATATCCTTGAGAATTCCAATAATGGATATACTTTCCCGCAATCTTTACAAATCCCATTGGCTGTGAGTATTTCTATTTCTAATTTGGTGTTTTTAAGCACAGTACCATCTACCGCAGCCGGGAAGCAAGCATGAAGATATCTTGGAACCACCGAAGACAATTCTCCTACTTGCAGGACAATAGTCTCTACCTCTGAAAGCTGGTTTGTTTCTACCACTCTTAACACCTGTTCAACAATATGGTACATGATACCTAGTTCGTGCATTGCTTACTTTTTACCTCCAAATATTTTTTTTACGCCTATCTTCACTTTACGTGTGATGACATGAGGTAAAATTGCCTTTTTAATACCCAAAAACTCAACGCCCTTACCGTCATAAACACGTTCCAGAGTAATGGCTTCAAACTTACACTTTGTGGCACACATTCCACAACCAACACACATATACTCATCAACTACTGTAGCACCACATCCAAGACATCTCTCAGTTTCTTTCTTCATTTGCTCCTCAGTAAGAGAGGTTCTAATATCACGGAAAGTTTTCTTTGACTGCTGACCGTCAATCTTTGCCGCTCTCTGTCTGGGACTTGTGTCAAAACTATCTATAATAACTGCTTTTTTATCTAATTCAATATATTTGCGTCGACTGCGTCCAATCATCAAATCCTGCCCCACTTGGACAAAACGATGAATAGAAATAGCTGCCTGCTTTCCTGCTGCAATAGCATCAATTGCAAAACGAGGTCCGGTTACAGCATCTCCGCCTGCAAATAAATCAGCTTGATCTGTCTGATAGGTGATATCATCTACTTTGATGGTATTATTAGGGTTTAAAACTGCCTTGCTGCCGTTTAAAATACCACTCCAGTCAATAGACTGACCTACAGATAGCAGAACATAGTCTGCTTCTACGATTGTAGTATCATTTTCATCATACTTAGGAGCAAAACGCCTGTTTTCATCAAATACACTAATACAACGCATAAATTCAATTCCTGTTACCTTGCCATTTTCTCCGATAATACGTTTAGGTCCCCAAGAATTATTGATTGTGATGTCTTCACTTTCAGCTATTTCGATTTCTTCGTCAAGTGCCGGCATTTGTTCTCTGTTTTCCAGACAGAACATGCTGACTTTTTTCCCTCCGGCACGAACAGCAACACGAGCTACGTCGATAGCCACATTGCCTCCGCCGATAACTACTACCTTACCCGAAACAGTTTCTTTTTCATCTTGATTTACACGAGATAGGAATTCTATTCCGGAAATCACTCTTTCGTAGTCTTCTCCTTCTACTCCTATCTTGCGTCCCTTTTGAGCGCCAATCGCCAAATAGAAGGCTCTATATCCGTCTTTTCTTAACTGATCAAGAGTGATATCTTTTCCTACTTCTACTCCAGTTTTAAAGGTAACACCCAGTTCTCTTAAAATGTCAATTTCTGCTTCCACAATCTTCTTTTCAAGAACGAAAGACGGAATTCCAAGTGTAAGCATTCCACCAACTACCTTTTCTTTTTCAAATACTGTCACATCATATCCGTCGATAGCCAGATAGTATGCACAGGACAATCCTGCTGGGCCGGAGCCTATAACTGCTATCTTTTTATCACTGTAATTATGACGCTTCTTAGGAATAAATCTAGTTTCTTTGTTCAAATCTTGATCTGCAATAAAGCGTTTTATATCATCAATTGCGATAGGCTCATCTAAATCTCCTCTTGTACAAGCATCTTCACAACGCTTGTTACAAACATATCCGCAAACTGCCGGAAACGGGTTTTCCATTTTAA
>DCPV01000284.1 GCA_002323775.1 Firmicutes bacterium UBA1535
ATGATGCCTGTTGTGGACTAAGAGATATAGCCATCAATTTGATAAATACAAATGTCGGAGATATTTTACAAAATATTGGTTCAAATATAAAATTATCAGAACTTATTACAAAAAAACAAGCTGAGCATATATCAAAAAATATGCTTCAAAATCTTATATTAACTATAAAAAATACTGATATAATTAATGATATAAGCATTGAGAGCGCTGAGGCATTTCGTGATGTAAAATTAAACGATATTATAACAAAAAATGTATCTTCAGCAATAAAAAACAATATTGAAAAAGAAGCTCTTAATTTTAGCAATATAATAAAAGAAAATCTTAGTGAAAGAATAGATTTATCTATCAACGAAATACTTAATAAAAATAAACTGGAAAGCATATTAAAGCAAATACAGAGTGAGATAGCACAAAAACCACTGAAATCTTATATAAATATAAGTGTTCAGGATATGGCAAGCACTATTCGTGAAAATGTAATAGAGTTTTTAAGCTCTGAAAAAGGTGAAAAATCCATATCTGATATGTATTACGATTTGAAGAATTTCATTGTAGACAGTAATATAAATCTTTTAAATATATACAAAGCGGATTATGAAGAATCCATAAAGCAACGTGTGCACAGCAGACTAAACAACATTGCCTATTCAATTTTAAAATGGATTGGAAATAATAATACAGATTTAGACAACACCATAAAGGAATCAATTGGTGAAGTTATAACCGGTCATCCTGAGCTTAAAGCAAAAATATTTTCTACGATAAAAGCTTATTTTGACAGCAAGAAAAATGATGATGGAAAAATAGTTAAAATACTTTTAGAGTCTGAAGCAAATAATGAAAACTTGGACAAAATTTCAAACTTTATAGCATCAGAAATAACAAATTATCTAAGATCAAAAAATGCAAAGAATATAATAAATACCTTAGAGGACAAAAAAGCATTTAATGTTGAAATTTTAATAAGCTCTATTATAAAGTACATAAAAAACATGGACAATAGAACAATAATCGCCTTTTTTGACGATATCATTTCCATGCCTGTTAGTAATTTCATTGATGTAGACCTTGTAAAGCTCTTTAATGACAAGTTTAAATATATCTTTATAGATTATATTAAACAAAATACTTATTATTCTACTGAGCTTCATACTGATATTGCAAGCAAGGTAACTGAACATATTTTTAAAGGATTTGATGGAAAAATTGGAGAGTTTATTGATAAAGAGTTCATTCTAAACAGCTCGAATAAACTTAGAAAACTTTTATTAAAAAATATAAACGAAAACGAAGATTATCTAATTGAAATAATCAATTCAAAAATAAATGAATTTGCAGAGCAAAACAATGTATCAAATTTGTTTAGTAAATTAAGTGAGTTTAATCAAGGCTCAGACATCATAGTATCCGAAAAGATAAATGAGCTTATCCAGCAAAATTTCTTGAAATTAGTTGATGATATAGGTGATACAAGAATTAGCAAGCTACTTACAAAAATTAGCGCTATACCAGATATTCATAGTTCATTGTCTGATTTTATGAAAAGCATTGTCGGAGAAAGTATAGCATTTTTAAGTGAGGGCTATATAAGCGAAACAGTGGAAAAACATTTTGAGAAATTAAATGAGCTTGAGTTCGAATGGCATGTAAAAAATTCTAACTCTATAAATATACAAAAAATTAATATTACTGGTGGAATTATAGGTGCAGCAGTCGCTTTGCCCCTATCCTTTGCGTCGGAAAAATTTCTAGGCAGTTCTATTATTAATACTGCTTTTTCATGGCAAGGCATGGCTTTAGGCGGAATCATAGGCTTATCGACTAATTTTATAGCTATGAATACTTTCTCTAAATTTCGTGATGAAAATAGCATATTAGCAAAGATACCAATACTCAAGGATTTTAGAAAAAAATCAATAAATAAAAAACAGTTGATATTTGCAGATTACATGGCTGATGTAATAGAAAGTAATTTAATAGATGAAAAAACAATTCAAGACTTGGTGCAAAGTAAAAGCACACAGTTAAAGCGTAATATAGCCAATACTATTTCTGATGATGACTACAAGCATATATACGATTTTTTTGAGAATAACAAAAAATATTTATCAAAAAAGTTATCCGAAGCAGCTAACGGATTTTTGTCTAAAAATACAGATTCAGCAGCTGACTATATATCTAAAAGCATTGCAGATATGCCTATAAAGAGAATACTAAACAGAAATTTAATAGATAGCATAATGAATGCTGTCAGCTCAAATAAAACTGAATTACTTAATCATAGCTTTGATTATATAAGGAAGAATATTATTGAAGATTTAAGCCTTCTAAAGCTTGTTCCAAACAAGATACTAGATCAGATAATGGATGAAACAGCTTCTATTATTAATGACGATTTTAATAAAATCACTGATTTTTTGAAAGATTCAGAGGTATTGCAAAGATACTTGTCAAAGTATAAAAATTCATATGAGGAATTTTTAGATAAAAGCTTAGTTGATACCTTCTCGCACAATACATTGGACGATTTATATTATGGCTTGTTTAATAACCTATATTCGCATTTATTTACAGAAAGTAATTTGCGAAATTTATCTGAAAAAGTTTATCAGGGTTTAAACAATGAGTTTATTAAAGACAAAAAGCTAGATAATACCTTTAACAGAAAGAATAAATTCATCTTGAACAGTATCTTCTTTAAGTATTTTAATGACTTGATTGTTGATTTACATCAATATATGAGCTTAAACAGACACACTACAATTGAAAGTGACATAAGAGAAAAATTACTTAGCAATTTGAGTCTAAAAGAAAAGTCGTCATATAATGCCGTTGGTGCTGATAATGCTATATCTAATATAGTAAATAATCTTATACAAATAAAAATTCCTCTGTTTGTCGAAAGAAACTTAGAGCAATTTTATGAAATTTCAAAAAGCATAACTGAGGATATTTTAGATGTATACATTGATGAGCTTAATATAGGTATAGATAAGGAAAAGCTCAATACCTTTGTTGAAGGACTATTTATTGCAAAGAAAAGAAACTCTGTAATTAAAAATAAGAGTTTCCTAATTTTCAATACTTACATAAAAAAATACAGCGATACTAAAATAATAGAATTTGCTAAGCATTTGAATTTAGGAAGTATTAATGACATTTTTGCAAGGCACGAGTATGAAATATCTTTTATTTTAAAACAGCTTCACGCTAATATTAAAAAGAATAAAGATAACATTTTAAGAATTAGCTCTGGAATTTTTGAGCAATCATCAACTAAAGTACTTGATAAAATTCTGGTGAAAAATTTGTTTGATGGCGTTGATGAGCTTGATTTGATAAAAATGGAGGAATTTTTCAATAAAACTATTGAGGATAATGACCTATTATACTTAAATATTAGAGCTTTTATAAATTCATTTTACAATTATCTCGATGACAGAGATTTACTTGATAGCATTGTCGACATTAGCGATATTAATTTGGCTTTAAATAAGGCTTTGAAAAAGTTATCCAACGATAAGAAATTTTATAACTATATTCAAGAGCTATATTCTAAGATAATATCCAATGATTTAAAATTTAGCGTATACATGAATTTAGGATATAATGTAAAGCAATATTTTATAGAGCTTTTGGCAAATGGATTCTACCTAGCTATTAAAAAGAATTTAAGTAAAATATTTCGTCGTATAAACCTACATGAAATAACAAGAGAAGAAATTATGAAATTATCCCCGCAGCAATATCAAGAAATTTATAATATATTCTGGGAGAATAATTTTAGAAATACAATTTGGACAGGCTTATCAGGTGGGCTTTTAGGAGCAAATAAATTTACTGGTACAGCAGCAGTAGTCATAGTCTTGCTAGGTAAGACTTTTGAAGTAATAAAAAATTCAGCTAGCTTTATTAAAAAATCTATTAAAAATTTATTTCTTAAATCTAAAGATAAAATTAAACCTAATAATGATGATAAATAACAAATTAGCGAGGAGCTTCATTTTGAAACTCCTCGCTAATTTATTATTTATATTAATTTTTTAACATTAAATGTATTTTCAAGTACAGTCCAATTTTGAGGAAAAGGCTTCATCAATGTCCAGTAGAAAATTCCTGCTAAATCGTATTTTTCTACTAATTGTAGCTTTGCTTCGATACTTCTTGCGTCCTCAAACCATACTTTATGCTCTACTCCCTCATCGTCAAAATAATAAAAGTGCGGTGCCTGAGCTGTTTCGTCAAATTGTATAGTCGCACCGTATTGTTGTGCTAATTGTATGGCTTCTTCATTTGATACTACACTTGCCCTTGTGCCTTTTTCATAAGGCAAAGTCCAATTGTATCCATAATTTGGTATTCCCATTATAATTTTATCTGCATCCATTTCTGTTAGTGCATACTGTATTACTTTCTCAACATTATTAACTGGTGCAACTGCCATAGGCGGGCTAAGAGTAAAGCCCCATTCATAGGTCATAAGTAGAACGTAGTCAACTATGCTTCCTATAACCTTATAATCATGTGATTCGTATAAAATTCCTTTCTGATCACTGCTTATTTTTGGTGCTAAAGCAGCAGTCACTAGGTATCCCTCATCGTGTAAAGCATTTGTCATCTTTCTTATAAAATTTTCATATTCAACCTTATCCTCAGGATAGATATATTCAAAGTCTATATCCACTCCAAAATAATTTTTTGCTTTTAACACATCAATTATATTATTTATCAGCAAATCCTGTATATGCTCGTTATTTACAATATTCTTCATTATATCACTGTTAAATGCAGCTCCGGGCTCTAGGTTAGTCAATACTAAAAGAGAAGCCACTTGATTATCTGACGCCAATTTAATTATATCCTCATCTTCTATGTATATCAAATTCCCATCTTCAGTTACCATATAATTAAATATGTTAATGGCACTTAAATATGATAATGTATTGAGGAGTAATTTTGTATCTATATGTGGATATACATATCCAAAAACCAATATTTCCCTTGCATTTTCATTACCTGCATCATCTGTTATCACTATGCTTTGCCCAATTACTAATTGCGACGGATCTAAAAGTCCGTTATCCTCTATTATTCGTAAAGGAGTTGTATCGTACATACTAGCTATAGAATATACGCTGTCTCCTGGCGTAACAACATGTATTACCATAAATATCTTAGTCCTTTCTTTAATCTTTGATACTTGCATATTATGAAAAAATTATCTGATTTGATACAAAAATAATTGTATTTAAGCATATATTTGTAGTATAATAAAATAATATAAAAAACATTATCTCAAATGGAATAGAGGAGACTTAATATGAACTACATCATATGTATTTTAATCGGTTATATTTTAGGAAATATCAACGCTGCATATATCATTAGCAAATTAAAAGGTTTTGATATAAGAACAATGGGATCTAACAATGCGGGAGCCTCTAATGCCACTATTATTATGGGTTGGAAAATAGGTGTAACAGTTGCTATAATTGATATACTTAAGGCATACGTATCTGTTATCATAGCAAAGGCTATTTTCCCAAATTTGGAGCTTGCAGCAATAATTGCCGGAATCTCATGTATAATCGGACATATCTTCCCTATTCATATGCACTTTAGAGGCGGAAAAGGGCTTGCGTCTTATATAGGAATGATATTGGCAATTGACTGGAGAGTGTTTATTGCATTTGGTCTTATAATAATTTTAATTACTGTTGTGACCAATTATATAGCACTAGCAACCTTAACGACGGTTACGGTATATCCTATTTATTTATATTTTATAAATCAAAGCATTATAGCTCTGATTATGCTTGTGGTTGTTGCTCTTATCATGTATTATAAACATATTAGCAATATAAAAAGGATAATTTCTGGTAAAGAAGTAGGCCTGCGAAAAATTAGTAAGAAATAAGAATGTAAATTAATAATTATAATTTTATAACAAAAAGGCAAGAGAATTATCTCCTGCCTTTTTTATTATAGTTTTTATTAATTTTTATACAACACTCCATCTTTATTTACATAAATTTCAAAAGAATCATCATATT
>DCPV01000189.1:0-5121 GCA_002323775.1 Firmicutes bacterium UBA1535
TTGTCCTCACATTTTGATATCATAGTATCAAACCCGCCATATATAGAAAGCAAAGAGATAGATAAACTGCAAATAGAAGTTGCAAAGTATGAACCTCGCTTGGCACTGGATGGTGGAGATAGTGGGCTTTTATATTATGAAAAAATAAAAGAAATAACTGGGGATTTAATCTGTGAAAATGGCATTTTATCGGTTGAAATCGGTCATAATCAAGCACAATCAGTATCATCATTATTTAGAGAAATAAAATCAGTTAAAAATATAGAGGTTGATAAAGATTTATATGGCAATAATAGAGTAGTTACAGTATATTTTTAATAGCAATTTTTGTAATAAAAAAATAATTTGAAATTATTATAATTTTTGTGTATAATATTATAGTTAATATTATTGATTAGTTAATTAAAAAAATTTATATAGAAAAAACATGGAGGAAAAAAACAATGGGCTTAAGAGCGGATATAGGTATAGACCTTGGAACAGCAAGCGTACTGGTTTATATTAGAGGAAAAGGAATTATTATGCAAGAGCCTTCGGTTGTGGCTATAGACAAGAACACAAACAAGATTTTAGAGGTTGGAGAAGAAGCAAGAAAAATGCTTGGAAGAACACCAGGCAATATTGTTGCTATAAGACCATTAAGAGATGGTGTAATTTCTGACTTTGACATAACTGAAAAAATGCTTAAGTATTTTATCAAAAAGGCTACGGGAGCATCACTATTAAAACCAAGAGTTATCGTTTGTGTGCCAAGTGGTGTTACAGAGGTTGAAAAAAGAGCGGTTTTAGAGGCAAGCAACAATGCCGGAGCTAAGAAAACATATTTGATTGAGGAGCCAGTTGCAGCAGCGATTGGTGCAGGTATTGATATATCAAAACCTACAGGCAACATGATAATTGACGTGGGTGGAGGAACTACTGATATAGCTGTTATTTCATTGGGCGGAATTGTTGTTAGCAAGTCAATTAAAATAGCTGGTGATAAATGTGATGAGGCTATAGTTAGATATGTACGCAAAAAGTACAATGTTATGATTGGTTCAAGAAGTGCAGAGGATTTAAAAATTAGTATTGGTACTGCATTCCCTGTTGAAGAAGAAAAGTTTATGGAAGTAAGAGGAAGAAACTTAGTTACCGGACTTCCAAAAAATATAATGATATCATCAACAGATATGTTAGAAGCTCTTGAAGAAACTGTTACAGCCATAGCAGATGCAGTTCATTCTGTATTTGAAAAAACTCCTCCTGAGTTAGCATCTGATATAAGTGAAAGAGGAATAGTTATGACAGGCGGAGGCGCTTTGATAGGCGGATTAGATAAGCTTATAGCTAAACGTACAGGAGTTTCAACAGTTATAGCTGATGAGGCTATTTCGTGTGTTGCTAAGGGTACTGGAAAATCATTAGAGCATTTGGATACTTTAAGCGATACATTGTTGACTGATGATATTAAAAAGGACTACAGACAGTCATAATAACATAATAGGTACGAATTGTACAAATAATATAAATTATAATTAGCTTTGCATATTAAAAAAGCGAGACAAGTTTCGCTCTATAAATTTAGAATTAAGTAAGTAATTATTGTTTGACTAAAGGATGGATTAAGATGCATTTAGAAAGATATAGATTTTGGATTGAAAATGAATTTACGGACAAGCAAACTAAAGAAGAATTAATAAGCATTGAGAGCTGTGTCGAAGAAATTGAGGATAGATTCTATAAGGATTTAGAGTTTGGAACAGGTGGTTTGAGAGGTATAATAGGAGCCGGAACTAACCGGATGAATATTTATACTGTTGCTAAGGCAAGTCAAGGACTCGCAAATCATTTGCTTAATCAGTATACAACAGATATTAGCATAGCTATAGCGTATGATTCAAGACATATGTCGAGAGAATTTGCATTAAAGGCTGCTGATGTTTTCTCTGCCAATGGAATTAAGGTGTATATGTCTGAAATTTTAAGGTCTACGCCAGAACTTTCATTCGCAGTAAGACAGCTTGGCTGTAAGGCAGGTATAGTAGTAACCGCAAGCCATAATCCGCCTCAATATAACGGATATAAAGTATACAACAATTACGGTGCTCAGATTTTGGACGAAGAAGCTAACTCCATAATAGAAGAAATCTCCAAAATTGATTTCAATTGCATAAAATATTCACCAAATATTGACAAGGCTAATATAATATACATAGATAGCTCTATAGACGATAAATATATAGAAGCTGTAAAATCATTAAGCTTAAATAAAGATTTGGAGTTTAATATAGGTATAGTTTACACGCCGCTGCATGGTACAGGCAATATACCTGTGAGAAGGGTACTAAGAGAAATAGGGTTTGACAACGTTCATGTTGTCCCAGAACAGGAAAAGCCCGATCCGAATTTCTCTACAGTAAAGTTTCCAAATCCAGAGGATATAGAAGCCTTCACGCTTGCAATTGATTTAGCGAATAAAGTTAATGCTGATATAATATTAGCTACTGACCCCGATTGCGACAGGGTAGGTCTTGTTGTGAGAGATGAAGAAAGTGGCGAATTCGTAGCACTAAATGGTAACCAAGTAGGAGCTTTATTGCTTGATTATATATTGCAAAGTAAAAAAGAGGCTAATACATTAGCTAGTGATTTAATAATGATAAATACTGTTGTAACAAGTGATTTAGGAAAGAAGATAGCAGAGCATTATGGCGTAAAAACTTTGAAAACACTAACTGGCTTTAAATATATAGCAGATACTGTAAGAAAATATGAAGAATCTGGACAAGGTAAATTTGTATTTGGATATGAGGAGAGCTATGGTTATTTAACAGGAGATTTCGTCAGAGACAAAGACGCTGTTGTCTCATCAATGCTGATAGCAGAAATGAGTGCTTATTATAAAAAAAGAGGAAAGTCGGTACTAAGTGTATTAAATAAGCTATATGATGAATATAATTTTTATATAGAAGAAACGGTTTCGCTTACATTGGAGGGCATAAGCGGACAAAGTAAGATAAGCAAGATAATGGAATATTTTAGAGAAAATAAACCTTCTGCAATTAGTGGAAAAGATATAAAATATCTATATGATTTTAAATTAGGTTTACTATATGATTTTTCTACAGGAGATTTTGAAAAATTGGATTTCCCTAAGTCTAATGTTTTAAAATTCTACTTAGAAGACGAGTCATGGTTTGCCATCCGTCCTTCGGGGACAGAGCCTAAGATGAAAATTTATTTTTCAGTGTGCGGCAAATCAGAGGAAGAAGCAAAAGAAAGCTTGAAAAATATAAAAGAAGACACCTTTTATATAATGGATCGTATAGTCTAACTTGTTTAAATTTATATATTTATATATATTAATCTCAAAAAAAGAGTTCGAAAACTTGTGCATAGTATTCGAGTATTAAATATTCTTTGATTGAGATTGATACAGATTAAATAGGATTTCTGTAATTATGAATTTTATTTAATTTGTATACAATACTAATATCATCAATAATAATTCAGTCATGTTGAAGATATTGGTATAATTTAAAGAAGGGTAGGTTATGAGTATGAAAATATTTACAACTGCAACCAAGAAAATTATCACATTGACATTAATTATGTTAATACTATTCACACAAATAGGGTATGGAGTAAACTATACTCGTAAAGATTTAGAAGCCAGAATTGATAAAATAGCTTTGGAACGTGGTGTCCCAGCTGTCTTTATAAAGGCGATTGCACAAATCGAATCAGGCTTTGAGCATTTTAGATCAAATGGAAGTCCAAAGTATTCATCAAATGGAAAACATGTTGGTTTAATGCAGGTAACAAATTATAAAAATATGTTTGATGCTGAGAAATTAAAAAATGATGTAGATTATAACATCAATGCCGGCATAGATGTTTTGCTGTTAAAATGGAATGAAAGCGTAAACAATGTTGGTATTTCTAAGGTAGGAAATATGGATCCAAACATATTGGAAAACTGGTATTTTGCATTATGGGCATATAATGGCTGGGCTGCCAGCAATAACCCTAATGCTAATGCAAAGGCATATCAGGAAAAAATTTATGATATTAGTGCAAAATATTTTGAACAGGATATAAATAGAATAGATACATCAAGTTTGCCGGCATCAAGATCTTTGCCAAGCAGAGGGCTTAGTATTGCTACTCCAACAAACAAGCATCTTGCTAATTTGTTTCAATATACTAAAAATGACTTAGTCGTTATAAATACTATTTCAAATGATGCAAGTGGTACTTTAAAGGGTTTGGAGCTGTATGATACACCTTCAGGTAATGTTATTGGTACAGTCCATAATGGACAGATGGCTCAGATTGAAGAAGGTCCTAATTTTACTGATGGATATTATTGGTATAAGATAAAAATGAATGACAGTCTTAGTGCATGGGTAAAAAGAAATTGGATAAAAAAAGTTGGAGATGTACAATTTGGGATATATCCTTTTGATGATATAGCTTATCATTGGAGTGCTAGTGCAGTTATGAATTTATATAAAAATAACTTCATAAGCGGAAAGGATGATAAAAAGTTTTCTCCTGACCTAAATATAGCTCCACAAGAATTTTATACACTGTTTTCAAAGGTATTTAGCATAACAAGTGAAAGTGAAGGCGAATTAAGATTTGCAAATAAAGATGATATAGCAATTTGGGCTGTTCCATATATTAGAGCATTAGATGAGGCAGGATTCCTCGATCAATACGGAGATAATATAAACACTAGCTCGGTTATTACTAGAGGTGAGATAACTTCCATGATAGCAAATCTTGTTAAAAAGCTTGAAAAAGAAAAATTTGATGCTGAGACAAAGTTGCTAGGGCTAGAAAGAGAATTTGATGCAAATGAATTCTTTAAGCTGTCAGAAATACAACTGACATTCAAGGATACAGAAAAACTAAGTGAATCTCAGATAAATAATATTAAAATAGTTTATTCAAAAAATATTATAAAAGGCGAGAATAACGATAGCTTTAATTATACCGGAAGTATAACAAGAGCAGCTGCAGCCTCTGTAATAAATAAACTGTATGAAAATTATAAAGCAACGAATTAAATTTAAAATGTGTGAATAATCAGGTGAAAAATCATCTGACAAGAAAAACAAGCGAAAATTTTCG
>DCPV01000189.1:5339-6663 GCA_002323775.1 Firmicutes bacterium UBA1535
CGAAAATTTTCGCTTGTTTTTTGTTAACCTCAAAATTATCTTATTATCTTCTCTTTTTGAAAGATCTTTTTAAGGTATCAAGATCACTTGTTGTTAAACCTTTTAATATAAATAGTAAAACCAGATATATTAAAACAATTGAAATCATAGAAAGTATTAAGCTTATATTTGTTGAAAACTGACTTTTAAAAATACCTATGTACATAATTCTTGTTGTTAGTCCTGAAATTGCAGCAGCAAATATCGGTTTAAATACCCAGTTTGAAACATCAAAGATTAAATAAGAAACTTTTAATAGTCTATACATATATAGGATGGTATTTAGAACTGTTGTTAAGAACAAAGCTAACAAGTAGGCTTTAAATCCATAAATAGGAACTAAGAAAAATATCATTAGTATTTTTATAATTGATTCTATCAGATTGATTTTAAAATTATTTACTTGTTCTCCGAGAGCGTTTAAAACAGAGCCTATGACCATGTTAAGATACATGAATGGACATAGGAGTGATAATATTCTGATTAAATAACCAACGTGTATTCCGCTGTACAAGGCATCCCCCAGTTCATATGGAAAGAGCATAAAAAAGCTTACTACTAAAATTCCCGATATAGAGGTAAAGTGCAGTACTTTAGATAAGGTATATGTCATGTGTTTGTCATTATTGTTTACATTATCACTCGACAAGGAGGGCATCAGTATTGTTGACAATGAAGATAAAAAAGATGTAGGGAAAAATAATATTGGCAGTACCATACCTTTAATTACGCCGTAAATGCTCATAGCAGAGGATACAGTCATGCCTGAGGCTATCAATTTTATTGGAATTAAAGTGTTTTCTAACAGTCTTAATACTGAGTTTAGGTAGGAGCTTCCTGCAACCGGTATACTTATAGACAGCATATTAAGCAGCAGTTTATCAGGTTTTTTAAAAGGATTTTTAGCAAATATATTTTTTGAAGAATTATTAGAATAATTCGGAGTTGTGTTTTTTCGAGATAGTCTACTAAAAATTCTTTTTATAAAATTTTCTCCATTAAAGAAACTATCTACACGATATAATAACCATATGTAAATGTATGATATAACTTCTCCGGCGGTCATACCAATCATTGCGGCACAGCAAGCATAAACTACATTGCCTACCTCTACTAATTTTAAAAGTGCAATAGTAACAAAAATTCTGACAAATTGCTCTAAAACCTGTGCACTTGATGGTTTGATTATATTTCGGACAGCATGAAAATATCCTCTATAACAAGCTGAAAATGCTAAAAAAGGCAAGCTTGGCGCAAGGTATCTAAGGGGAAGAATTGCTCTTGC
>DCPV01000102.1 GCA_002323775.1 Firmicutes bacterium UBA1535
CCATCAACTTCTGTATAATCTTTAATATCCTCTGCCTTTAATGGAAAGTAATACTCCTTATCATTGTCGATAATACTAAATCCAGACATTACATCAATATCAACACCATCGACATTGAACTTCCAAAAACATTTTGACCTGCATTTAAAATTTGGACTGGATGTCTGCATATTTCCTAAAGATAATAAAATATCTTTTAAAACCTCTGCATCTTCTTCAGCAACCATTATATCTATATCATTAAATTCAGACACAATTCCTTTAAAATACAATAACATAGAAGCTCCTACAGCCCATGTAGCATCTTTACTGTTTAATTTCTTTGCAATCTTCGAAAGTACATTTAGCTTGATTTCTATATTTTCCACTTTATTTTCCTTATCTATATTATTTTTTTAAATGTCATAGCTATTTATTAATTTCTGTATTTCCATAACTTCTACAAAACTAAGAATGATTTCTTGCATATGATTGTTTATTTACTAACAATATCTTTAATATTATTATATAAATTTTTTCAATTTCAAAAATTCTATATACCACAACTATATATTGAAAATTGTTTTATCAATTAATAATTTTCAATTGCTTATTTTATATTTTTATTATAATCTAACATAAAATAAATGTTAGCATACCAATCTTTGTTATTATTGTTTCACGTGAAACAATAATTTTATATGAAGTAAAAAACCACAGCAAATTATAATTCTATCCAATATCTTCTTGATAATCTATCAACACCATCTATTGTGTTTATAATTTTATCTTGCAGTATTCCACCATTTTTTTCTATAACTCGTGCCGAACCAAAATTGTTATCATTGCAGGTAATTAAAACTTTATTAAGTCCTAAAACATCTTTAGCGTAAACCAAAGCTTTTGACAGCATTATTGTACCGATACCCTTATTCCAGTATGAGTATCTAATACCATATCCTATATTCCCCCCAAATCTTAACAACGAATCGGTCAAGCTATGTCTAATAGATATTTCCCCTATAAACTCATCCTTGTCTACCAACCAAAAATATGTTGCTTTAACGTAGCCCTCTGGCAAATTTCTGCCAGTTCTATAGTCTTCCATTTTTTCGAATATATCATATTTTGATATATCAAAAAAGTCGTACGTATCAATATTATTTTGTTCATATTCTTCAATCGCATCAATATATGATTGATAATACTTTTCGCTTGGTGTAACTAATTCCATATGTTTTTCTCCTATATCGTTATGATTTTTTAATTATAAGATGATTATAAAATGAAATTTTTATGAAATCATCTATCTCAGATACTGCAAGCTCAGCTTCTAGCATTTTATTTTGCCAAGATAACTCATACTTAATATCATTATTTTGCTGCAAAGCCCAAAATGTACGTATCCCATAAGTTTTGTCAATGATAAATCCATCTTTCCATTTTAAAACATCCAAATTATCATAATAATTGACTTTGCCAAAGCTTTGTGCGATACTATCACCACCATTTAGTATTGAAAGAGCATCATCTACATTGTTTTCAAAAACTACCTTTTGCATTATCTTTCCATTGTAGTTATGTTTTATAATAGATATAAAACCCTCATCTTTTAATATTCGATGAAATTCATTAATTATATCAATACGTTCTAAGGCATATTCTAAAACATTGTGACAGATAATTACATCAAAGCTCTTGCTGTCCAATTCTCTTAGCTTATCAATTCCACCTGTTATTTGTAGGTATTTATTATCTTGCAGCCTATTTTCTATCATTTCAATGTTTGGCTCTATACCAATGACCTCATTATCCTTGGCTAAGCTATTGGATAGTATTCCAAATCCATTTCCAAAATCTAATACTCTTAAACCTTTTATATTGTTTAATTGATTTTCAACAATTTTGTAAAATATTTTGCTCCAAGGCTTATCCAAACACTCGTAATACGATTTTACCTGTTCATTCATAATCAGCACCTCAAATTTAATCCTCTATAGTTAAAGCTATAATCTCAAGCTTAAAGTAAATTTATAATGACTATTTTTCATGTTTTGCTTTAAGTAAAATTCGTGGCTCTTTTCACGAATTTGATTACAGCATACTTCCAACAAAACACATTCATTTTCAGTTGCTATTTCTTTAAGTCGATTGAAAAGCATTTGACCAACACCTTGTCCCTGATAATTTTTACTGACAACAATCTCTTGTATCTCAGCAACCTTACTCACATGATGCAATAATCCCTGTATATGCAAACTTGCAAATCCTATGACATTTTGATTATCTATAGCTAAGAGGTAGTGAATGTCAGGACTAATAACATTCTTTCTAAAAATTTCTTCAAAAGATGCCTTATCTAATTCGGTATGCTCAAGTTCACATAACAGATAATATATATCTTGGCTATTTTCCATTGCAGCATTTATACAGTGCATATTTACTTCCTCCGCTTTATTACTAACACCTTTAATTCTTGTACTACTTTTAGTTTAAGAAAATAAAAATTATATGTCTCCTGATGTATTCCGTATCTCAGCTCACCAACAGAATTTAATTTACATACCTATCAATCCAAACTCTAATTTAAGTGCTTCATATCTTTGTTTTTCATGCTCTGCAACATCAAATAAAGGATTATATAAGCAATGCTGTAAAACATCAGCATCAACTAATACTTCGTCAAAACTAGAATGTTTACTACCTTTGTTGCTATGATTATATATTGCATTGCAAATAATTTTGATTTCATCATCAGAAAAAATTTGTAGTGAGGACAAAATTTCGTTAGACATAACAGCTCCTTTATGCGCATGGTCTTTTGTGTCCATAGTTGAATACGAATAAATGTCGTGGAGCATACCGGCTATCGCTGCCAATTCAACATTTTCTTTTCTTTTTAAAGCAATCATTACACAGGCTTGTGAAACGCCATATAAATGTAAATAAGCACATCTGCGTTCAATCACATCTGACATATGTAACAATACATTGTCAACATAATCTCTGACTTTTTCAATTCTATTCATCTATTTACTCCTCACATCAATTATAAAATTTAATATATTTTACTATATATATCAAACCTGTACAATATCTATTTTTAAAATTAAGCTTAATAATAACCCATAATAAATCGTTATTATATCAATTTATATTCCCAAAATTGTTATCGTGTCTATAGTGCTAAAGGCTAAATTTATCCATAAATCTATTTCGTCAATAACGTCCTTGACTGCACCGCCAATTACTTCGCTTTTAAGCCTAATCCGTTTCCATTTTTCTTTATCTATCTCTGTAATTCCATAATAATCGAATTCAGGCAGTGCTTTAGAAAAAAACTCATATAAACTTAAATCATCAAAAATATCAGCGTCTAAGCATAATGAGTCTGAAAGCCAATGTTTATCATTAAAGCTACCCTTTTGAAATTCAAAATAGCATGTACCTTTTCTTTGAATGTTTGTACAACAATATTTCATTTTCAATAACCTCAGCTATTATTTTTATTAATGTTTCACGTGAAACATTTTATTTAATATTATTGTTATCCGTTAATTTTCTGCTAATAATATCAAATTAATATTATTAGTTTATTTATAAAGATATTTTATCTGTTATACTATATTTCATCATTGTAGTACTTTTTTATCGTGTCTTCCAAACTACTTGCTTTCCATATACGATTATCGTATTCGTGTTCCCACATAAATACATTATTATCTCTTACACCATGCTCTCTTGTAATAGGATATCCATAGTAATCTCCACAACCATTACCTCCAAAAAATAGTAAACAGTCAAGGGACATAAAGCAATCAAGCTTTCTCACAGATAAATTTGTTTCAATAATTTGTTCTGTAGAAAAGATGAGCGAATTATCACCGTTAAATTTTAGGAGTAATTCTTTTAAATCAACAGGCAGTTTATTATCAAGTGCTTTTTCAACATCAAGAATTTGTTTTTCAGTGGCTGGGTTATTTAGCTTGATGTAATCATACTTATTTGTCAATTCTTTATATAACACATTCCAATCACTCATATAAGCATCTCCTTATATTAAAGTATAAGATTTAATTTATTTTATCTATTATAATAAATTATTTTTATAATCCCCACAGTTCTTTATTATCTGAAATAATAACATAAATATTTTCTTTTGAAAGTTTTTCAAAATATGATTTAAGTTCTAAGTTTGCAATTCGTTTATTTTCAGGATAATTGCCATATCTTTTTTTGACATCATCCATTCTGTCATTCATGTTCATTATTTCTACTCCGCATAAACAGTCACATAGCTGAATAAGTTTATCGTAATCATCAAATTTTATTGTTTCTAACTTTTCTTTAAATTCATTAAAATCTAATTTACTAACATCAATATTCCCTATATATTCGTCAATACATTGAGTGCTAAACGAATGTGTTAAACATATACGAGCAACCTCATCATATTCTAAACTTGACATATATCTATATCCGTCAACAATATGACCAAAATGAGATGTACCAAATCTACGACCTATATCGTGTAATAATCCTAAAACATATGCCTTATCATAATCTAACCAACATGCCCCGGCTATTTTTTCAGCACATTCTGCAACTAAAAACGAATGTCTTACCCAAGGACCAGGATTTAATTTTTCAGAATCAGTAATAATTTCTATTGCCTTACTTCTTGTCGGAAACAATATTTTCACTCCTCCAGCTAATATAAGTACTTCCTCAATTTTTCAATTTTATTTATCCATTCACTCTTGATGTTCAAAAGCTTATTTAAGTCATATACTCATCATAATTCCTTAGTAAAAATTATTTCCAAAGCTTCACCTTTAAGCAACAATGAACCTGAATCTACATAGTTTAATTTGCGATAAAAATGCTGTGCATTTTCATTAGAAAGAGTAGAGGTCATTACAAGCTTGTAATTATTTTCTTTCATTAATTTTTCCCAGAACATCACAAGTTTTTTGCCATATCCCATATTTCTATAATCATCAATTAGATATAGCATGTTCATAAACGGAGTGTTGTCCCAAAACAAATTCCATCTCAGCCATCCAATAAATTTATTATCATATTCAGCAACAATTACCCTGCCTAATGAAATGCTTGAATACAGCTCATTTTCAGCTATATGCTTATCGTATTTTAAAATAAATTTTATATCCTCTTGTTCAGCAATCCTGATTTGCATATCAATCCCTCACAAAATATATGTTTCTTAATTTTCTTACATCAAGCTTCACAAAACAAACAAAATTACACTTCTTAGTGTCCATTGTTTCACGTGAAACATTAAAGCCTTATATATTTATATTCTCAGTTTAGAAGCTTTTTTTAATGCCTTTACATATTGATTTTTTACACCATTTTCTTCTTCACAATCACAAATCTCAGTTAATTTTTCAAACAATTCACTATTAGCATATTTAGGAATAACTATAATTTTAGAAAGAGCATAAGCACTGCTCCAACGAACTACGGTTCCTTCATCTTTAGTATTTAATAATAATTTCTCTATTGCCTCTCCTAAATCATCGGGAAACTTGTGAGAAATATTTCCTACTATTCTTGATGCCTCTCTTTTAATGCTGTTGCTTTCAGATAAAATATTTTCAACAGCCAAATTTAGCCACTCAATATCTGCTATCTGTGCATCAGAATTTGTCATTGCTTCCATGGCTTCAAAAATAACTGATGATTTTTTCTCTTTTGTTTCATTAAGCACAACCTTTAATTCTTTTATTGTAATACTTTTTTCCTCTAAGGCTTTAATAATAATTTCTCTTTTTTCAGTTGACTTCATAGATTTGTCATTAAGTACGATTAATATGTCCATTTTATTCCACCCCTTCTAAGATATTAATTATCTTTATTATAAAATATTCATAAATCATATCAAAGTTTTATGATTTCTTTTAATAAAATTCTACAACATTATTAGTAGACTTGACATTATGCTCTAACAAGCGGTTGTGTACTACATCTGAATGAGCCTCCAAAGCTTCGAGAGATTTTGAAATCAATACGCTCAACTGTTACTCCTCTTTCCTCCAGCTGTTTTGCTATATATTCAAATTGAGGGTCTAGTATGTAGACAGAGTCGTTTATTGGAAGTCCGTTTATTGCCAGATACGCAACATCATCAAACGGTACTCTGATTTTATCCCAGTTCTTTAACTGTTGAGGAATACCGTTTATAAAAGCTTCTTCACAAACGATCATCAAGCCATCTCTAACAAGGCTCAATGCACAATCTAAGTGCAGTACTTCTTTTCTTAATGGAACTTCTATCACATCATATCCCCAATGAGATAGATATGATTTAAGCCAAAGATATCCGTTGTGGTTTGATGCCTGTCCAGAATTTCCAACAAAAATAGTCTTGTTTAAAACTAAAATATCCCCTCCCTCTAAAAATGGTCCTGCTTCTGAATGTAGGCTTTCTGAAATATCAGGTTTTGGTATGGATACATAAAAAGCTTCTGTATTGTAGGCTTCTGATGTGAGAATATCTCTTATCGGTAAAATTTCATTTCTTCTATGAAAGAAACGAAGTGAGCCTTCAATTATTGATGAACCAATCGTAAAGAAAGGATCACGAACAAAGAAATTACAGCACCCATATTCTTTGCCTACTTCTCTCTCATGTTCTGTTAATAATCTTGGCAAAAGAACCTCTACTCCATGTTTTTCAAGTATTTTCTTTAAATTTTCACGCTCTTTTTCCCACTCATTCTGACGCTCTGGAAAGACGTCTTTATAATCTTTTCCAGCAGTATCAGCTACATCATATAAATCTAAGCTTTCCTCAGAAAGAAAAGTTCCGTCATTATTACCGTCCTCTTTCTCTGGAAAAATAAACTCCGACTGAGCTAAAACAACCTTTTTTAATGGAGCAAATTCACTTATTACTTCAATTATATTATTTTCCATTACACGCTTCTTCCTTTTAATTTTAAATTTATTAGTTAATATTATGTGCAGTTTTAAACTATTTAAAAACTGCACCATCTCTTAATATTGTAGTTGACATTTTTGATTTTTTAGCATCAAATATTAAGGTTTCCCCTTTTATTTTAAATATATACTCATTTTTTTCGTCATCTGTTTTAAGTATTAAATAACCATTTTTAATCTCATATCTACCATATGGTAAATAACTGCTAAGCATATAATACGCAAATATAAATCTATTATCGTCAGTTAATCTTATAAATGGTTTCATACTATCTGGTGTTTGTCCCTTTGCACCTTCTAATTCATATTTTTCATATATGTACTTTTGATTTATTTTCAACCCAGGTGTTTTATCATTGCAAGCAACAAAGAAAAGCATAGTTGTGATTATAGATAATAATATTATACCTTTTTTCATAAAAATCTCCGAATTCAAAACTTTTTTAATAAAATCTATTAAACCTTGTTCTTTGACCTTTTTCTGCCCAAGTTACTCTTTTAATTATAGTTATTTGGCTTATTTTTCGTAAAATCCCTTATAGGATAAATAATTTAAGATTATATTATTTTTATAGAATATTTCTGAAGATGCTGATTTATTTATCTCTTTTACAATTTTACTATCTGCAACAAAGGCTATAAGAGGTGAAGCTAATGCAAAAATTATGTATAACAGTATCAATGATTTTCCCAATCCTATAACTGCTCCTCCTACTTTGTTTGACATATTTAATAAAGGTAACTTGAAGAAAGCATCTATTAAATTTACTGCTACTAATAGTAAGGAATAAATTATTAAAAATGTTATTACAAAGCCTAATGATTTTATAGCGAAATCTGTTAGCTGATTTACGAAAACATCAAAATTACCTACATTTACTCCACTATTTGAAGATTGAAATAAAAGTGATTTCATTTCTTGTGGAAGCTTTATACCCTCTTGCATTTTCATAATTGCATCTGTAGTTCCCTTTTGAATGAACTCAGTGAGCCACTGTGCTTTTGTTTGAAAAAAATCATGCACTATATTATAAAACTTAGTTTTTTCAGTAAGAAACTGAACAATTATAAAGCTTAGACTTTTGCTTAAAAAGAAAGCTACTATCATACCAGCAAGCTCAAAGAGCATTTTTATCAAGCCCTTTCTATAGCCCTCAAAAACAATTAAACCAATAAAAATAATAACAATAACATCTACGTAATTCATATTTTCCCCTCTCAATTTATACTGTTTCACGTGAAACAATTATTTTTTATTGTTGCAAATCTTTTATTAATACCTTATCTAAAACATTAGCAATACTAAAAAATTTGTATTTTACTTTATGTGTAAATTATATAATAATTAGAAATAAAATGCAAATAAAATAAAAAGACAAAACGTGCATCACAAAATATTTTCTGAATGCACGTTTTAAAATATAATTTATATCCCTTTTGAAATTTCATTTAAAGCATTTATTGCATAAATAATTTCCTGTCGTTTTGTAAATGGTCCTACACTTAGTCTTATTGCTCCGATGGATTGTGTTTTTATACTTTTATGTGCTAGGGGTGCACAGTGTAATCCCGGTCGTACCGCTATATTATATTTACTGTCTAATATAAAAGCTAATTCTGATGAGTCAATTCCTTTTATGTTTAGAGGTAAAACACAGCATCTCATGCTTTTGTCTTTAGGGCCGTATATTTCAATTTTAGCATTCTTTGATAACTCATCGATTAATAAGTCTAAAAGTTTTTTTTCGTGGCTATAAATCGATTTTATGCCCTCGGATAAAATGTACTTTATCCCTGCATTCAGTCCCGCTATGCCCGGTAAATTTGGTGTTCCGCTTTCCAGTTTATCCGGATAGAAATTTGGCTGATTAAGATTGCTCGATTCACTTCCTGTACCACCCTCTTTTAATTGCTGAAGGTCTACATTTTTACCTACAAGAAGCACTCCTGTTCCCTGTGGACCTAGCAAACCTTTATGTCCGGGAGCTGCCAGCATATCAATATTGCATTCTTTCATATCTATATCAAGAACACCGGCACTTTGTGCAGCATCTACCAAATAAGAAACATTATATTTTTTACATAATTTTCCTATTTCTTTTATTGGGAAAATAGAGCCTGTTAAATTTGATACATGAGTTGTTACTATTAATTTAGTATTGCCTTTAATAGCCATTTCTATATCATTAATATTTATTAAGCCTTCCTCATTGCATTGTATTATTGTATTTTCTACTCCAATTGTTTTAAGCTGATGTATCGGTCTTAAAACCGAATTATGCTCCATAGATGTGGTAATAACATGGTCTCCGGATTGAAGAAATCCCTTTATAGCCATATTCAAGCTATCTGTAGCATTATAAGTAAATATCACCCTTAAAGGGTCATCAAAATTAAACAATTGTGCTACCAGCTCTCTTGTCTCATATATTAATTTAGCACCCTCTATAGCCATAGTATGACTGCTTCTGCCCGGATTTGCACAATAACGTGTCATACAATCTACCATTTTATTTATTACTGATTTTGGCTTAGGAAAGGTCGTTGCAGCATTGTCTAAATATATCATAGCTAACCTCCATTACAAAATTTTGAGGTGCTATAAAACATTAGAGTAAGTCTTATACCGCTTTTCACCTCAATTTAATTTATATCTTGATTTTAAAAACTTTAAATCTACTTTTACTATTCATTATATGCTTGATAAAAAAATTAGTCCATGTACTAATCAATGATTAACACTATAAGTATAATACAATTTAAGTCTAGGTACAATAAACTTCATTATTACTTTTTTTTATAATCAATATTATCTACATGACTTATTTTTATTATTATATTTTTTATTTGATATAATAATCCTATTAAATGCTATCCTCCTATACGAAAAACACAGCAGTTATTATGTAGTTTATATGTTATCAGATAAATCAACTTTTCCTTGTAATACATCTTCACGTAAAATGAGACACATTTTTTCAGGTTCTTCAAAGCAAGGACTATGTGCTGAATTTTCAAATGTATAGAAGCCTTTCAAAGGTGCTTTTACTGCTCTTGCAAATTCTTTTGCAACAACATAAGACACTTGATAGTCATACTTACCTTGAAACACATATACAGGAACTTCTAGCTCAGGCACCTGCTTAATCAAATCGGTTTGAATAACAAAATCCCAAAAATGTTTAATGGAAAAACTGTTTCCCATAGGAAAATTAAATTTTTCTTTTAAAGTATATCCCTTATAACGAAGTACAATCATAACACATTCCATCATCGAGGTACAATTGTGCATAACACCTATACCAAGCTTCATCATGCCTTCACTTCGCACACCAAGATATCGTAAGCTTACTTCTCCGCCCTTGTCAATTGGGAATTTTTCAAGCTTGCGTACCATCTTTTTATTATTTGCCTTTCGAAACTCCTCTAGCATAAAGGTATATGCCAGACGCTCAGACTCTAATTGTCTTGCTACCTGCCCAATTCCAATATAGGCATGAAAAAACTGCGGTGCTTGCTGTACTGTAAGCACACCTAGCAAAGAACCCCAGGAATGTCCCATGACATATACTTTTTCTTTGTTAAATCGCTTCCTAAGATAATGGACTACTGCAAGCGTATCGGAAATCATCTGCTCTATTGTCATTTCTTCTTTAGCAATGCTGCGACTGTACGACATTCCACTACCACGTTGCTCCCACCAGCAAACAGTAAATATTTTCTCAAACCCCGTAGGATATTGCTCAGTAAATGCAATTTCTGGTGACCCAGCTCCACCATGTAGGAACAATAATACTGGATTTTCAATGTTTTCACTCTGCAAAAACATACCTTGCTTCATACCATTAATTTCTACAAATATTTTTTCATTCATTTATTTATCTCCCTTGCACCAAATATAGATTCGTTCATTGAGTGTAAAAAAACAATTGCCAGCATTTTAAAGATATCCTGTTTTGCAGCATATACAAAGTTTTATTTGCTTGGATAGCATCTATTTAAAAGTAGTATATGTGGCTTTAAAATCCCCGCACAGTAAAATAATTAATTAGAGATTACTCTCCATCATAATAATCAACATTTTCATCTACCATATACATTTTATTAATGTCCTTTCCCCAAATTCCAATTTTTCCGGTATCGGGATAGAAGGCAACGTCTATTGAATTACGGGTATCAAAATCTAGATAAATAAGCGTATCTGTAGATGAATTGTTTGTCAGCATATGTGCACCTTTTTCGTTTGCCGGAAAAAACAACAAATCTCCTGCCGACACAAGTCTTTCACCATCTGGTGTTTTTAAAATACCGCTCCCGCTTATAATGTAAAAAACTTCTTCATTTTGAGTATGATAATGATATGGATATGCTGATTTTTGAGGAGGAATTTCATATACTGAAACAACACATTGATTTGCCGTTCCTCTTGGTACAAAATCCTTTTTGTTATATTCATATTTTTCATGCTCTTTTTTACTTTGACCTATTATATCATTTATCCTCGTATGCAATATATTCGACATTTAAACTACCTCCCAGTCTAATTTAACACTATATCTTGCGTAATGCCCTTACACCAATCTATTTTATATTAGCTTCATAATGTTTTTCTTTAAGTTTTACTACTTCAAGCTCTTTTTCATTCTCACCCAGCTTCAATGCTAAGCTTTGAATTCCAAAGAATTCTGTGAAGGTATGACTACCAATTATAAGATTTATACCTTTAAATTCAGCATATTGAATTGTATACAAATTACACTCTCCTGTAATGTACACATCACAATTATTTTCAACTGCTTCCTTGAGACAAGCGGTTGGTCCTCCGTTGCCACAGACTACGCCCACTCGCTTAACCTTTTTATCATTAAACTGCCAAGACCTAACTGGTTCTTCAAGTAGATTTTCAATACTTCTTACTAATTCGTTAAATTCAATTTCTTCTTCGTATTCTGCGACTCTACCAAAATATAATCCTTCCCACTCATGAGTCTTTTTAACATTTTCTAAATTCAATTTTTTTAATAAGCTATCATTTGTTCCAAAACTACAGTCATCAAGTGGTAAGTGGTTATAGTAGTGACTTATACCATACTCTGCTAATTTTTCTATACATGCCTCTTTTAATCCATATATCTCGTCCCATGCGTCATGGTGTGTCAGCATCATATCAACTCCATGAATTCTTGCTTCCTCTATAGTTTCAAGCGTTAAATTAACACAGTATCCTAGCTTTTTAACTTCTTTATCTGCATTGTATGTAATTCCAGATTCACTAAAATAGACTTCCTTATTTGTTATATTAAAAAATTCATTAATTCTTTCAACAATATGTAAAACATTCATATACTTATCTCCTTAATTTCATCACTTTTGCCATACGTTTAAACTATTATAGCTGCATCTAATTACTTGCACTATATTTTTCTAAACTGTATACGTTTTAATATTCCCGCATGAGCTAATATACGTAAATTATATGTTTAATATCAATTAATCTAGCACCGCCTATTAAGTGCGATATACAATTATTGAATAAAAATATACAAGCTAATATAAATCCAGCAATACAGCTTATTTTCCATTTACCATTGTAAAGCCCTATGCTGTCTAATTTCTCTTTCCTCATCTTAACAAATAATATTGTAATAACTGTTATTAAAACATTGAAAATACATCCAATAAGTAAAATATTACTTTTTATAAAATCATTTTTATTATTTAATACTGCAAGAATAGAATATATTAATATAAATACTAAAAATAATATAATAGCTGATATTCCATCTCTTTTTCCATACTGCTTTATGTTGCTTTCATATTCTTTATTTGCTTGTAAAACTTTTATCATTTGATATTCTCCTAATAGCTGTAATGCTATGATAAGTACTATATTGTTTTAATTTATATATTAAATAAAATTTTTTATAAAATTATCACTTGCGGACTGAAAAACTATAAGCCTTTTCAAAATCGCAGTCAAAGTAATAGTTGACAGTTGAAGAACTTTGCTCATACACAATCGACCATTGTGTTGTCCACTTACCATCTGATTGTGAAACATGATTAAGAGCATTTTTCACTTGCTCAGCAGTAAATAAACCCTCATTTTCTTTATAAAGAGAATTTAAGTATTCAAAGCGTTGCTTTGCATTTTCTCCACCAGCAGATGTATTTCCATTGGCAAGATTAAAATTCGTTAAAGTGTTTGTATTTACAACGACTAATTCTCCATCTACAAATTCTACTGCAACTGACGCACCAGTGGCATCTGAAATCGCAAGATGATGGCTGATACCGCCTGATGCGTAGATATCATACATCTTTAATAATGCAATAGCTTCATCTACATTAGCTGCTTTATTCAATAAAAGACGGATTGCTGTTGTGATAGTGAGATTTGGTTTGTCTGTATCAATAGTAATCATACCGCCCTCGTTTACTTCAAGATCGGCAACACAAAGTCCCACTTCATTGATACCATCCATAGGAACATACAGTGCAGCAATGGCAAGCATTTTATTTGCAATGCCTTCCGGTATAACATCTGCACTAGATGTGATATTTTTAAACTCACAGGTTGAAATCGATACATACCCATTCTTAGGAACACACTTCACTATAATTGGAACAGAATTTGTCCAATCAAAATTTCGTCCCCAAACATGTGAATTATCAGAGTTAAGAGCTGAAATTGTACTGCATGCAGGTCTGCTTTCTTTGACATCAACTGAATAAAATCCTTTTGAAATTTTCTTTGTAAGAAATGCACTCACAGCTTTGTCAGAACT
>DCPV01000046.1 GCA_002323775.1 Firmicutes bacterium UBA1535
AACCGGGAGTTTCACTGTGAGAAACAATTTTTATTCCGGTTATTTTACCATCAAGAGAAACCCCTAAAATTATCTCAATATCTCCGGCATAGCCCTTTATCGGACTTTTTGTAGAAATACCGTAGCCTATAAGCTTGCCATTTTCATCCTTACATTGCCTTAAATCTATAAATTTTTCATTTTCTAATTTAATCTTTTCAACTAATTCTTTATCAAATTCTTCAATGCTTGCAGCCCCTGGAACTACTATGTTAGCAACTTCAGGTCCAGAGCTTTCAGCTTCAGTTGCCTTTTTTATTGTATCCTTTGTTAAGTCATTCGTAAATGCCAAAAACAAAGCAGCTACAGCTGATATAATAAATAGTATTATGCCTAACTTTAGTGTTTCATTTTTCATTTTTTCACACCTCCAAATACTTTAGGAGCAGTAAATTTGTCTATAAGAGGAGCTAGAACATTCATAAGTAAGATTGAATATGAAACTCCCTCCGGATAACCTCCAAGCTTTCTAATAAGCATTGTTATAAGTCCTGCACCGACACCATATATAATTTTTCCATTTGAGCTTATCGGTGATGAGGCATAGTCTGTAGCCATAAAAAACGCTCCAAGCATTAAACCGCCTGCCAACAAGTGGTAAGTCATTCCAGTCAGACTTTTTTCAGTAATAAGAGCTATCACAGCAACCGTACCAATATATGCTACAGGAATTTTCCATGAAATTACTTTTTTTACAATTAAATATATACCGCCAATTATCAATAATAAAGCAGCAGTTTCGCCCAAGCTTCCGGGAATTCTTCCCATAAGCATTTCAGTAAGGCTCGGAAGCTGTGCTCCTGATTCAGCAGTTCCTTTTAATATAGCAAGTGGTGTTGCGGTAGCGATAGCATCTATTCCCATCGGTGCTTTGAAATTAGTCATGTATGGCATGAATGAAGCCATTAGAAATGCACGACCCGCAAGAGCTGGATTTATAAAATTATGACCCAAACCACCAAAGGTTTGTTTTGCTATAGCTATGGCGAAAAACGAACCTACAATTGGCAACCAAATTGGTGCAGTTGAGGGTATATTAAAAGCAAGTAATAGTCCAGTAACTGCTGCGCTAAAATCATTTATTGTTACAGGTCTTTTCATAAGCTTCTGGCACAATAACTCTGTAAGAACAGCTGATACAACAGAAACAACAACTAATATTAATGAATTGACTCCAAAATAAAATATACTTGCTATAAGTGCTGGTATAAGTGCTATCAAAACGTCCAGCATTATTTTACTCACATTTTGATCTGATTTAATATGAGGAGATGACGAGGCTGTCAATTTATATCCTTCCATGTTTTAAACTCATTCCTTTCTTTTTAAGCTTTTTTCCTACGTTTAGAAACAATCTCACGCTTTGCAACTCTAATTGATTCTACAAGTCTTCTTTTTGACGGACAAATAAATGAACAAGCACCACATTCAATGCAGTCTAAAGCGTGATAATTTTCTGCCTCATCAAATTTATTCAAAAGTGATAATTTGCTTATAATAAGTGGCTGCAAATTCACAGGACAAATTTCAACACATCTAGCACATTTAATACAATTCTGAACTTCTTCAAATTTTGAATCCTTTTTATTTAAAATCAATATTCCTGATGTACCTTTAATTACAGGAACTTCAGCACTAAATTGCGCAATTCCCATCATAGGTCCACCATTGATAATTTTACCGGGTTCTTCTGAATATCCTCCACATTGCTTTATGACATCACTAAAAAGTGTACCAATTCTAACATATAGGTTTTTAGGATTTTTTATAGCTGATCCCGTTACTGTAACTACTCTTTGTATAACAGGCATACCTGTTCTGATTGTATTACCAAGACTTGCTATAGTTCCAACATTATTAACTACTACTCCTACATCCATAGGTAAGCCGCCAGATGGAACAACTCTGCTTGTCACAGCATTTATAAGTCTTTTTTCATCACCCTGTGGATACTTTGTCTCAAGGGCAGCAACTTCTATGCCCTCCTCTTTGCTATCTGCTAAAGCTTTTATAATTGTTTCTATAGCATCTGGTTTGTTTTTTTCAATGGCTATATAGCATTTTTCAATATTTAAAGCTTTTTTAGCAGCCTTAGCTCCAAGAATAACATCTTCTGGTTTTTCAAGCATTATACGGTGATCTGCTGTTAAATAAGGCTCACATTCAGCTCCATTTATGATTAAGCAATCAACCTGCTTGTCCTTTGGTGGACTAAGCTTAACATGGGCTGGAAATCCTGCTCCTCCCATACCAGTTAAACCAGACTCTTTAATGATTGCTAAAATTTCATCCTTTGATAGCTTGTTTAAATCTCCCTTTGGTTTAATAGATTCATCTACTGTAAATTTGCCGTCAGACTCAATAATCACACAGCTTACCAAAGTTCCAGAGCTTGAATTTCTTTGCTCTATGCTTTTTACAGTACCTGAAACACTGGAATGAACATTAGCGGATACAAAAGCTTTTGATTCTCCTATTTTCTGTCCCATTTTTACATATTGTCCTGGCTTGACCAAGGATTCGCAAGGGGCACCAATATGCTGTTGTAAAGGTATAACTACAACGCTAGGTTCATCTGATTTTTCTATCTTCAAATGTTCAGTCTGTCCTTTAAAATGAGGCGGGTGAATGCCTCCTTTGAACGTAAATCCTCTTGTGCTCATTTTAAATCTCATTCCTTT
>DCPV01000111.1:0-13031 GCA_002323775.1 Firmicutes bacterium UBA1535
GTAGACGGAACAGGTGTTAGAGATTATATACACGTGCTTGACTTGGCAGAAGGTCATTTAGCTGCAATTGAGAACATAAAAGAGGGAGTAAATGTATATAATTTAGGAACAGGTAAAGGTATATCGGTTTTACAGCTTGTAAATACATTTGAAGATATTAATCAAATAAAAATTTCATATGATATAGTCGAAAGACGAAAGGGAGATATAGCAGAGTGCTATGCTGATGCGTCTAAGGCAAAAAGAGAGCTTAACTGGGAAGCTAAGCTAAATTTAAGTGATATGGTACGAGATTCTTGGGGATTTGAGAAAAATAACTAATTGTTTTTCCTATTAAGAACAATTTAAATATTTTAATAAATTTTTAAATGACAAAAGAAAGGGAAGTAATTATTATGAAAAAATTAAAAGTTGCTTTAGCGGGCTTAGGTAGTAGAGGAAAGGATACATATGCAAAATGTGCGAATGTTTATCCTGAAAAAATGGAAATTGTTGCTATAGCAGACATAGATAGATCAAAGGTTGATGAAGTTGCAAGTCTATACAATATTCCACAGAATATGTGCTTTAATAGTGCAGAGGAGCTTTTAGAACAGGAAAAATTGGCAGATGTAATGTTTATCACAACACAGGATAAGCAGCACGTAGGACATGCTATACCTGCTCTTAAGAAAGGATATCACTTACTCCTTGAAAAGCCTATTTCACCAGATCTTGATGAATGCAGAGAAATAGTTAAGGTAGCCAAGGAATATAATCGTAAAGTAGTTGTTTGCCATGTTCTTAGATACACTCCTTTTTTTACTAAGCTAAAGCAGATGATAGAGGAGGACTCTATAGGTGATGTAGTCAATGTTATGGCTATTGAAAATGTTGGTTATTGGCATCAGGCACATAGCTTTGTTAGGGGAAACTGGAGAAATTCAGAAACTACAAGTCCTATGATACTGGCAAAGTGCTGTCATGATATGGATTTATACTTATGGCTTACAGGTAAGACATGCAAATCAGTATCATCATTTGGAAGCACATATTTGTTTAAGGAAGAATGTGCTCCGGAGGGAGCTGCACTTCGTTGTTTGGATGGATGTAAGGCAAAGGAAAACTGTCCATTTGATGCTGAAAAAATTTACATATCACATAAAAAGATAGGAGTAGCAAATGGTTATAATTCATGGCCATTAGATGTATTGACACTTCACCCAAGCGTTGAGAGCATAACAGAAGCAATAAAAACAGGACCTTATGGAAGATGCGTATATCATTGCGATAACAACGTAGTTGACCATCAAGTAGTCAATCTTGAAATGACTGATGGTTCAAATGTTCACCTTACTATGAGTGCATTTACAGCAACAGGCTCAAGGTATGCAAAATTCATGGGTACAAAGGGTGAAATAATTGCTGATATGTCTACAAATATTATTAAGCTTACAAGATTTGGAGAAGATACAGTAGAGATTGATGTATCAAAGATAGCAAGTGATTTCTCTGGTCATGGCGGCGGAGATAATAGAATGGTAAGTGAGTTTTTAGATTTGATAATTTATGATAAAGAGCCAACAAGTGCAATTACTTCAGTTGAACATTCAGTTGAAAGCCATTACTGTGCGTTAGCAGCAGAAAAATCAAGACTTGAAGGCGGACAGGCAATAGAATTAAGTAGTTTAAGAAAATAATAATTTTTTTACAATGTAGGAGTTTCACTCATCTAAATTGTGAATTTGAAATAAATAATCGGAAAGGAATATATTTAAAATGAAAAAACCAATATTAGTTATAATGGCAGCTGGTATGGCAAGCCGTTACGGCGGCTCAAAGCAAACAGATGCAGTAGGACAAAATGGTGAGGCAATAATAGATTACTCTGTATATGATGCTATAAAAGCAGGATTTGAGAAAGTTGTAATTATAATTAAAAAAGAATTTGAAGAACAATTTAAGCAAGCAGTAGGAGACAGAATTGCAAAACACGTTGAGCTAAAATATGCTTATCAGGATATAAATGATTTACCAAAAGGATATGAAGTTCCAAAGGATAGAGTTAAGCCTTGGGGAACTTGTCATGCTGTATTGAGTGCAAGGGACTTAATTGATGCACCTTTTGCAGTAATAAATGCAGACGACTATTATGGACCAGATGCCTTCAAAAGAATCTATGAGTTTTTAAGCAATTGCAAAGATGAGACTAAAAATGATTATGCTATGGTTGGATATATTCTTGCCAACACTTTGTCTGAAAATGGATCTGTTTCAAGAGGTGTTTGTGTTGTAGACAAGGAAGATTACCTAGAAAGTATAGTAGAACGATTAAAAATAGAAAAATATGGAAACTTAACTCGTTATACAGAAGATAATGGCAGTACTTGGACTGAGGTTGATATAAACAGCACAGTTAGTATGAATTTATTTGGATTTACACAAAACTTTTTAAAGGAACTTGAAGATAATTTCCCTAAATTTCTTGATGATGCAATAAAAACTAATCCTCTTAAGGGTGAGTATTTATTGCCAAAGTTTGTAGGGCAATTAGTTGATGAAAAGAAGGCAACAGTAAAGGTTTTAAAAAGTGATGATAAGTGGTATGGCATGACATACAAAGAAGACAAAGATATTGTTACCAAGGCTATGTCAGAAAAACATAAGGCAGGTCAATACAAAACACCTCTTTGGGAGAATAATTAAAATATGGTCATAGATATAAAACTTAATGAAGCTTTGAATGTCTATGATTTTGATGGATTTATTACAGAATATTTTTCGTATGGCGAAGGACATATAAATAATACATATTGTGTTTGTGTTAAAACTTCTGATGCTAAGGAAAGAAAATATATTTTACAACGCATAAACTCAAATGTTTTTAAAGAACCATTAAAGCTAATGGAAAATATATACAATGTGACAAGCTACTTAAAAGATGAAATCATAAAAAATGATGGTGAATATTTAAGAGAAACATTAAATCTTATAAAAACAAAAGATAATAATTATTATTACATAGATTCAGACAAGCAGGTTTGGAGAGCATTTTATTTTATAGAAGATACGATTTGCCTACAGTCTGTAGAAAAAATAGAGCATTTTTATGAGAGTGCTAAAAGCTTTGGTAAATTCATGAGACAGCTTAGCGAATTTCCAGCAGAAAAGCTCCACGAAACTATTGCGAAATTTCACGATACGCCAAATCGTTTGAACAATCTGAAAAATGCGATAAATGCTGATAAGCTTGGCAGAGTGGACTTAGTTAAAGAGGAAATAAGTTTCGCACTTTCTCGTGAAAAAGACTGTAGCTATCTTATGGATAGACTTGATAGAAATGAACTGCCTCTGCGTGTTACTCATAATGACACAAAGCTAAATAATATATTATTTGATAAATATACTCAAAAAGGTATATGTATAATAGATCTTGATACAATAATGCCAGGTCTTTGTGCCAATGACTTCGGCGACTCCATACGTTTTGGTGCAAGTACAGCAACAGAGGATGAGCCAGATTTATCAAAAGTGCATTTTGATTTAGAGCTTTTTGAAACATATGCAAAAGGATATTTAGAAGTTACATCAGATATACTGACAGAAACTGAGTTAGAATCTCTTGTATGGGGATCAAAGCTTATGACCCTAGAATGTGGAATTAGATTTTTAACAGACTATTTAGATGGAGATACTTATTTTAAGATAAGTCGTGAAAATCACAATATAGATAGGGCAAGAACTCAGTTTAAATTAGTTCATGAAATGGAACAAAGTTTTGATAAAATGCTTGAAATAGTTAAAAAATATTATAAAAAATAAAATTTTTAATTAAAGAAAGGGAGATAATAGAGTGAAGAAAATATTCTTCACTTTATAGAAGAATCGTACCGATTCTTTAAAAAGGAGGAAAATATGAAATTTAAAATTAGCAACACATATCCACAAAATCTTGACACAGTAGTTTGTTTTACAAGACCGGGTTATGACCCAAGATTTAACAATTCAACACTTCAGGCTGCTTTTGATGAAGCCTTTGGAGCTGATGATAACAAATTAGAAAAAGATAAGAGCAAAATTCTTAGAATGAAGCTAAATGGTGGCTTTGTAAATTTAATATTAACTTCATTTGACTGCTCTATGGAAAATGCCTTTGATGGATTTAGAAAAGCAGTTTTGAAAGTTGGAACAAATCTAAATGAGCTTAAGGCAAAGGTAGTTTATTTTGACAATCCAACAAATCTAGTATTTACTGGAGATAAAGAAGAAATAATAAGACAAATATCAAGCAATTTACCACTTTGTGATTATACTTTTGATATTCATAAGCAAAAGAAAACAGAGATTACAGATAAGGAAATAGTTATTTTTGGAGAAGATAGCTTTACTGTTGCTCTAAATGAGGGTGCAAATATAGCAGAGGGAGTGTGCATAGCACGTGACCTTGTAAATGAACCAGCGAATGTTTTAACACCGATAGAATTAGCAAATCGTACTGTTGAATTTGGTAAAAAATATGGCTTTGATGTTAAGCTTTATTCAAAGGAAAAGTGCGAAGAACTTGGAATGCACGCATTTTTAGATGTTGCTAAAGCAAGCGTTAATGAGCCTGTGCTTATTGTTATGCAATACAATGGAGGCGGAGAAGAAATCTCTAAAGGAATTATAGGTAAAGGACTTTGCTATGATTCAGGCGGACTTTTCATTAAACCTGGTGATGGTATGAAAACAATGAATGGTGACATGGCAGGAGCAGGAGCAGTTATAGGAGCTATGTGCTCTATAGCTGCAAATAAATTAAAGAAAAATGTTACAACGATTGTTGCAGCTTGTGAAAATTTAATAGATGGCAATGGTTATAGAAATGGAGATATCTTAGAATCAATGTCAGGCAAAACTATTTACGTAGCAAGCACAGATGCTGAGGGAAGACTTACATTAGCAGATGCAATTACTTATATGATTAGAAAAGAGAACGTTGATAGCATAGTTGAACTTTCAACATTAACAGGTTCATGTGCGACTTTCTTCGGAAAGGTGTGTTCAGCAGTTCTTACTACAGAGGATGACCTATTCAATAAAATAGCTGATAAATCAACTGTTTCAGGAGAAAAATATTGGAGATTGCCTACATTCTCTGAGTATAAAGAAAATATTAAGTCTGATGTAGCAGATTTATACAATAGCTCAACAAACGGAGCCGGTGGAATATCAGCAGGTATGTTCTTAAACGAATTTAAAGAAGATAAACCATTTATGCACATTGATATAGCTGGTACTACATATACTTCTTCAAAATCAGATGGACAAATAAAGGGTGCAACAGGATACGGCGTAGCAACTGTATATTACTATATTAAAGGCTAGAAATTTTAGTTAAATAATCACCGACTAAGTTAAAATATACTTACTTAGCTTGGTCGGTGGCTTTAGAAAAAAGTTTTAAATTTAACAATTAGTGAGTTAAAAACAACAATTAAAACTATGGAGATAAGTTTAAAATGGCTGATTTTTGGTTAAATCATCAAGGAACAGTAAGTCTTTTTACAGAACGAGTAATTTTGAGAAAATTTTCAATAAGCGATGCCTCGGATATGTACAATAATTGGGCAAGTGATAAGGATGTTGCTAAATATACACTTTGGAATGTTAATGAATCTATAAACGAAACAAAAAGTTTTTTAGAGGATTGGCAGCTTAGATATGAAAGCAAGCAGTATTATCATTGGGCAATTGTTTTAAAGGAAAACATGCAGGTCATAGGCTCAATATCTATATCCGGACTGAATAATTACTTAAAATCCTGCAACATTGGATATACCTTATCTAAAAAATATTGGAACATGGGTATCACAACAGAGGCGACCAAATGTGTTATTGATTTCATGGTAAATAATGTTGGTATACAAAAAATTTATGCCTATCATGATGTAGAGAATTATGCTTCTGGGAGAGTTCTGCAAAAATGTGGCATGAAATACATAAAAAGAAAGAAAAAAATATTTTTAAGTATGAGCAAGCCTTTAATAGATTGTGATTATTATTGCTTTAGCACAAAGTAGGGAATTAACACGATAGAAAAAATAGTTGATTTTCATTTTTATTATGGTATAATATAATGGTTATTTATAAATACTGGATTATAGATATTATAAAATAGCTTGTAAAATGAAGCCGTACAAATGGAAATGCAACAAATTTGATATTGCTCATAGTATAAAGAGTGAAGAAAAAAATATTTTTTACAGAGTGAAATGCAATGCCACTTTATAGAAGAATTGTCATGATTCTTCATAAAAATTAAAAATGAAATAATTATGCCTATAGATATTCTATAGTCAGTCTATATAATATCTGTAGGTATAATTTCTAAGATGAAAAAGAAGAAAGGAAATGAGTATTAAAATGAATGCAAGTATTATAAAAAAAGAAAAGAATATCGTATCAATTGAATTTACAGTATCAAGCGAGAGCTTTAAGGAGGCTGTAAATAAAGCATATTTAAAAATGAGAAATAGCGTAGCTGTTCAAGGATTTAGAAAAGGTAAAGCGCCAAGACATATAATTGAAAGAATGTATGGCAAAGCTGTATTTTATGATGAAGCTATTGAGATTGTATTGTCCGAAACATACCCAAAGGTAATTTCTGAATTAAATATTAAGCCAATTGACAGACCACAGGTGGATTTCAAAGAGATAGAAGAAGGAAAAGATATAGCATTTACAGCTGATATAGAGGTTATGCCAGAGATTGAGTTGAAACAATACAAAGGTATAGAAATTAATAAAATTGAGTATAATGTAACAGACGAAGATGTTGATAATGAAATCAAAAAAATCCAAGACAAAAATTCAAGAATAATTGAAGTTACGGATAGAGCAGTTAAGGATGGAGATACTTTAACTATTGATTATGCTGGATTTACAGGAGATGTACAATTTGAAGGTGGTACAGCACAAAATCAAACATTAGTTATAGGCTCAAAAAGCTTTATACCAGGATTTGAAGATCAGCTTATAGGAAAAAATATTGGTGAAGAATGTGAAATCAACGTAACTTTCCCAGCAGAATATCACTCAGATGAGCTAAAAGGAAAGGATGCTACTTTCAAGGTAACAATCCATGAAATAAAAGAAAAAGAGCTTCCTGTGCTTGATGATGAATTTGCAAAAGACGTAAGTGAGTTTGACACATTAGACGAATTAAAAGCTGATTATAGAAAGAAATTAGAAGAAGAAGCTAAGGAAAAAGAAAAGGTAGAAAATAGCGATAGTATCCTTAAAAAGATAATCGAAGAAAATGAGATTGAAATTCCTGAGGTTATGGTGACAAGAGAGTTAGAATATCAAGCAAAAAGATATGAAAATCAATTCCGTTCACAAGGCTTCACTGGAAAACAAGCTGAGGATTTATTAGAAAAATTAGTTGACCAATTCAAACAAAATTATAGAGAACAGGCTTTAGTTAATGTTAAATCTGACTTGGTTATGGAAGCTATAATTAAAGCAGAAAATATTGCTGTTACTGAAGAAGATTTAACAAATGAGCTTCAAAAATTAGCGAAAGCATATGCTATTGAAGAAGATAAATTTGAAGGCTTCAAAGAAAATATGTTAAGTTCAAGCAGAGAAGCAATAGAAGAAAATATTCAAAAAGTAAAAGCTTTAGATTTAATTCTTGACGAAGCAAAGTTTATTTAAGCTAGCTTAAAGATTATATTGATAATATAGCATAGTCTTGCAATGCAAGATATAGACTTAATAAAAAACTTTAAAAGTAAAGGAGTATTAAAAATGGCTTTAGTACCTTATGTAGTAGAACAAACTGGGAGAGGAGAAAGGTCTTACGATATTTTCTCCAGATTATTAAAAGATAGAATAATCATACTAGGAGATGAGATAAATGATGTAACTGCTGGCTTAGTAGTTGCTCAGCTTATATTTTTAGAGGCAGAAGACCCTGATAAGGATATACAATTATACATAAATAGCCCTGGTGGATCAATAAGTGCTGGGATGGCTATTTATGATACTATGCAATATGTTAAACCTGATGTATCAACAATTTGTATTGGTATGGCAGCAAGTATGGGATCATTCTTGTTATCATCTGGAGCAAAGGGAAAGAGATTTTCTTTACCTAACTCTGAGATAATGATACACCAACCTTTAGGTGGTATGCAAGGTCAAGCAACAGATATGAAGATACATGTAGACAGAATATTAAGAATAAAAGAAAACTTATATAAAATTATGAGCGCTAACACTGGGCAGCCATATGAAAAAATAGCTGTAGACTGCGAAAGAGATAATTTCTTATCAGCAGAAGAAGCTAAAGCATATGGTCTAATTGATGATATAATTATTAAAAAATAATTTGTATGCAGTCCGCATACAAAAACTAATGCAAATTGTTTGAATTTTATAAATAAAATTTCAAACAATTTGTTTCATAGCTGTTTTTACAGCTTTGGTAGTTCTTAACTACTTTATTTAATAAATTATCTTTTTAAGAAGAAAGGATACTTGTAGTAATGGCAAAAAATTATAAAAGTAAGCCAGTATGCTCTTTTTGCGGTAAATCAGAGGATAGAGTAAAAAACCTTCTCATTGGACCAAACGTAAATATTTGTGATGAGTGTGTTGAATTATGCAATGATTTAATTGAGAATGAAAATAATTTTTTCAGAGAACCACAATTTGAAGAATTGCTTAAACCAGCAGAAATCAAAACAAAGCTTGATCAATATGTTATTAAGCAGGATAAGGCAAAAAAAGCTCTAGCTGTTTCCGTATATAATCATTACAAAAGAATAAATAAAATTCATTTTGATAGAGATATAGAGTTGCAAAAGAGCAATATACTATTAATCGGACCTACAGGAAGTGGTAAAACATATTTAGCACAGACTTTAGCAAAGATGATTAATGTGCCTTTTGCTATTGCTGATGCTACTTCTTTAACAGAAGCAGGATATGTTGGCGAGGATGTTGAAAATATACTATTAAAGCTAATCCAAGCTGCCGATTATGATATTGAAAGAGCTCAAAAGGGTATAATATATATTGATGAGATAGACAAAATAGCTAGAAAATCAGAAAACCCGTCTATTACAAGAGATGTAAGCGGTGAAGGTGTTCAACAGGCATTGCTTAAAATATTAGAGGGTACTGTTGCAAATGTTCCTCCACAGGGTGGAAGAAAGCATCCGCAGCAGGAATTTATACAAATTGACACTACAAATATATTGTTTATCCTAGGCGGAGCTTTTGACGGTATTGATAAAATTATACAAAAAAGAGTAGGCAATAAAACTATGGGCTTTGGCTCAGATGTCTCAAAAAACAATATAAAGGATACAGATGTTTTATTATCTCAAATTCAACCTGTAGATATTTTGAAATATGGTTTAATACCAGAGTTTGTAGGTAGAATGCCTGTTATAGTTGCATTGAATCAATTAGATAAAGAAGCATTAGTAACTATATTGACAAAGCCTAAAAATGCTATTGTCAAGCAATATAAGCATCTGTTAAAAATTGACAATGTAGATTTAGAAATTGAACCAGAGGCACTTGATTTGATAGCTGAAAGAGCTTTAGAAATAAATACTGGAGCTCGTGGGTTAAGAGGGATTTTAGAAAATATTATGCTTGAAGTTATGTATGATTTACCATCAAGACAGGATGTTAAAAAATGTATAATAACCAAGGATACTGTTTTAAATAACTCAGAGCCTGTTCTGATATTTAATAATAAAGCATTGAAAAAAGGTGTTAATCAAGAAAATGTTTCATAAAGTGCTGCCCCTTTCGGGCAGCTATTTTTTAGTGCTAATATAAAAGTATAAAACGTACAGAATTTAAAAATATATTTTTTATGATTTAAAACTTAATATTAGAACGAAACGGAGGTATATTATTGAAAAATTTTAAAAAAGAAAACAAAACATTACCTTTGATTCCAGTCAGAGGAATAGGAATATTTCCTAATGTAATAATACATTTTGATGTTGGACGTGAAAAATCTATAAATGCTTTAGAAGAAGCAATGCTTGAAAATTCAGAGGTTTTTCTTGCTGTTCAAAAAGATATAGATTTAGATAATCCTACAAGAAATGACTTTAATGAAGTAGGAGTAATTTGTAAGATTAAACAAATGCTAAAAATTCCTGGAGAAAATATCAAGGTTTTAGCAGATGGTATTCATAGGGCAAAGATATTAGAAATTACACAGGATGATCCATATTTTGAAGTAAATGTAGAAGAATACATATATGATTCAAAGGCCTTGATAAATGATGAAGACGAGGCTATAAGAAGATTTTGCTTAGAAAGCTTTGAAAACTATGTTTCTGTTCATAGCAGAATTTCGTCAGATGTTGTGGATAATATGAAAAATATTTCAAGCCCAGATGAATTAGCTGATATTTTATCTACCTATATTTACCTTAAACCAGAGGTAAAGCAGAAATTATTGGAAACTTTTAGTCCATTTGAAAGATTGTTGGAACTAAGCAATATTTTTATTGCAGAGGCTAAGGTTATTCAAATAGAAGAACAGATTAATGAAAAAGTTCAGAAGCAGATTGGTGATTATCAAAGAGAATATTATCTAAAAGAACAGCTTAGAGCTATACAAAATGAGCTTGGTGACGATGATGACGGCGATGGTATTAGCGATTATGCAAAAAAAGCTGCTGCCAGAGGCATACCAAAGGAAGTAAAAGAAAAATTACTTAAAGAGATAAAGAGATTGAACAAGATATCTCCTTCATCACCAGACTATGGAGTGTTAAGAACATATCTTGATTATATTTTCGCTTTGCCTTGGAACAAGAAAACCAAGGATAGCAAGAGTATACAGGCTGCCCGCATAATATTAGAAAAAGACCATTTTGGCTTAGATGATGTAAAGGAAAGGATACTTGAGCATCTAGCGGTACGCCAATTAAATCCAAAGAAAAAAGGCTCTATATTGTGCTTAGTAGGACCTCCAGGAGTAGGAAAAACATCCATAGCAAGCTCAATAGCAAAAGCGATGGACAGAAAATTTATTAGAATTTCACTTGGTGGAGTTAGAGACGAAGCAGAGATTAGAGGTCATAGAAGAACTTATGTAGGAGCTATACCCGGCAGAATTATAGATTCTATCCATAGAGTAAAAGTAAATAATCCTGTATTTTTATTAGACGAGATAGATAAGCTTGCAAATGACTTTAGAGGAGACCCGGCATCAGCGTTATTAGAAGCTTTAGATCCGGAGCAAAACACAAGCTTTACTGACCATTATTTAGATGTGCCATTTGATTTATCAGATGTGTTCTTCATAACAACAGCTAACACAACAAGTACTATACCAAGACCTCTCCTTGACAGAATGGAGCTTATAGAGGTTTCGGGATATACTGATGAAGAAAAATTCAATATAGCAAAGGATTATTTACTGGACAAGCAAATAGAGGAAAACGGATTGACGAATGAAGATATAATCTTGTCTAAGGGAGTAATTGAAACAGTAATACAGAATTATACAAAAGAATCAGGTGTTAGAAGCTTAGAAAGAAACATTGGTAAAATCGTTAGAAAAGCAGCAGTAAAAGTTGTTGAAGGCTCTAAAAAACCTATAAATATAAATCCTAAAAATCTGATAGACTATCTTGGAGCACCAAAATATTTGTTTGACACTACTTATGACGAAAATCAAATTGGTGTAGTCACAGGACTTGCATGGACATCAGTAGGAGGAGAAACTCTGTTTGTGGAAGTCAATATAATGAAGGGTGACGGAAAGCTTCAATTGACAGGACAGCTTGGAGATGTAATGAAGGAGTCTGCTATGGCAGGACTTAGTTATATAAAAGCAAATGCTGATAAGTACAACATAGAGGCAGAGCTATTTAAAACAAAGGACATACATGTGCATGTTCCGGAGGGAGCTATACCAAAGGACGGACCCTCTGCTGGTATCACAATTACAACAGCAATTCTATCTGCTTTGACAAACAGATATGTTTATAAAGATGTAGCTATGACAGGTGAAATAACTATCAGAGGTAAAGTGTTGCCTATAGGCGGATTAAAAGAAAAGCTATTAGCGGCAAAAAGAGCAGGTGTAAAAAAGGTTGTTTTACCAATAAAAAATCAATCAGATGTACTGAAAATCAAATCAAAGCTTATAAAAACATTAGATATTGTATATGCTACTACAATAGATGAAGTAATTGAAAATGCTTTGGTGAGAGAAGGAAAATAGTATGATAATTAAAAAATCCGAATTACTAATAACAGCTGCAAGAAAGGAACAGTATCCAGAGACTACTGTTCCTGAGCTTGCTTTTGCCGGAAAGTCTAATGTAGGAAAATCCTCAATGATTAATGCCTTGTTAAATAGAAAATCCTTGGCTAGAACCAGTTCATCGCCGGGAAAAACACAGACAATAAATTTCTATAATGTTAATGATGTATTAAATTTTGTTGATTTACCTGGCTACGGCTATGCAAAGGTTTCAAAAACAGAAAAAGAAAAATGGGGCAAAATGATTGAAACATATCTTAGCTCAAGAGAACAACTAAAAGAAGTTATTCTGCTTGTAGATATAAGGCACGAACCAAATGCCAATGACATACAAATGTATGAATGGATTAAATCCTATGGATACACAGGCTTTGTAATAGCTACAAAAGCAGATAAAATTTCTAAGGCACAAAGAATTAAGCAGATAAGTATTATTAAAAAAACACTAAACATTGATGATATAAGCTTGATTACATCATTTTCTTCATCTGAAAAATTGAATGTTGAAAAGGTATGGGAGCTGTTTGAAGGCATATTAAGCTTAAACTAGGATAGTTATAAGCATATAATTTTGTATAAGTTAATTTTTAAACAAATTTAAACAGTTTTAAAAATATAAGTTTTTATATCGAAAAATAGTGTTTGAAAAAATTATAAAATATGATTATTTACTGATTTCTTGGGTATATATTTATGTGACTGAAGGGATGTGTTGTATAAGTGAACCAAATTATCAAGAAGAAAATCAAAAGTG
>DCPV01000111.1:13159-13876 GCA_002323775.1 Firmicutes bacterium UBA1535
AAAAATCGGTGAGGATAATTTATTCGATATTAAGTTAATTTTAAGCGAATTAATAATTAATAGCATAAAGCACGGAAATAAGTATGACATAAATAAAAATACAGATATATGTTTATACATTGATGATAAATGTATAGAAATGAGTGTAGGTGACGAAGGCGAGGGCTTCACGTATTCAAGAAACCTAGATGCCTGTACCTTTTGTGAATCTGGTAGAGGTCTCTTATTAGTAGAGTGTCTTTCAGACATGTTTATAGTATGTAAAAATTTCATTACGAGTATTAAATATATTTAAAAATAAATTTTAATATTTTGATGCGACTGCATCTACCTTTATTTTATAGAAAACCGATTAATACTTTAGTAGAAAATTGTCCACTAAAGTATTAATTGGTTTTTATTTTTTTTGAAATATGATATAATTACTCCATATATTAGATAGTGAATTATATATTATAAGTAAAAATTATTAGGAAGGTTATATATGGGACGTCAGATAAAAATAAAAAAGCTGGAAAATGCTAGACTTCTAAAAGAATATGCAAGTTGGATATATTGCACTTCTTGTGAGAAAACAATAGTTTATCTTTGCTATGTTACTTATGATAAATTTGATTTTATGTTTACATGTAATTGCGGCTGTACAGGAAGTGTGTATATTGATTTTGGTAATTTAGAAAAAACTTATATATCTTCAGAGGGTTTAGAAATTATTAA
>DCPV01000110.1 GCA_002323775.1 Firmicutes bacterium UBA1535
TGTTAGTTTTGCATTATGCTCATTTTCTAAACAATGTTTTCACCTAAAATGATTTTAGGCATTGTTGTCAAGCATCTGTTCCATCTCTTATAAAAATGCTCCAACCCTAACTTTGATACTCTTGCATGGGTTTCTTCATCTCGAATAGTCCAATGTAAAACGTATGTTACTTTGCCCATAAACCTTGTTAAAGCAATTGGGAGTTCTCCTTGCTTCACGGCATTAAAATCAGTTTGGCGATGTGTACGTTTGATATATTTCACATCTATTACACCGTCTTGTTGCATATAAAATTCTGCAACTTCTTTCATGAGTGTTTCTATTTCATCTTGTTTTTCAATTTTTGCCTCGTAAATACATATTTCATTAAACATAAAATCATCTCCTTGCCGAGATTATATACATATCTTTGGCTAAAAACAGCTTGTTAAATTCCTATTTTCTTCTTACATTATTTCTAATAAAATCAATTGTAGTTGTTGTTGCTGTTCCCGGGGTAAATACCTCGTCAATTCCGGCAGCCTTTAATGTTGGTATATCCTCATCCGGTATAACTCCACCGCCTACAACTAACACATCATCAGCACCCTGAGCTCTTAACAATTCAACTACCTTTGGCAATAAGTGATTATGTGCTCCTGATAATATACTCATTCCAACAACATCTACGTCTTCTTGTATTGCTGCTGCAACTATTTGCTCTGGTGTCTGTCTTAATCCTGTATATATTACTTCCATTCCGGCATCTCTTAGGGCTCTTGCTATCAACTTAGCTCCTCTATCGTGTCCGTCAAGTCCTGGTTTTGCTACTAAAACTCTAATTGGTCTACTCATTATATCTCACACATTCCTTTCTTCTACATTAGTACCGCTTGCTCGTATTCGCCAAATACTTCTCTCATAACGCCGCAGATTTCTCCAAGTGTTGCGTACTCTTTAACTGCTGCTAATATAAATGGCATCACATTTTCAGTTCCTTGGCATGCTTTTCTCAAAGCTTCTAATGTAGCCTTAGTAGCTTCATTATTTCTTGAAGCCTTAACATCAGCGATTTTTTTCTTTTGCATTTCTCCAACTATTGGGTCAACTCTTAATAATCCTTTTGGTGGTGCTTCTTCAACTTGGAATTTATTAACTCCAACAACAATTCTATCCAATGATTCAATTTCCATTTGATACTTGTAAGCTGAGTCTGTTATTTCTTTTTGTATAAATCCTAAGTCGATAGCTCTTGGAGCTCCGCCTAGCTCATCAATCTTTTTGATGTACTCCATAGCTTCGTCTTCAATTTGCTTTGTCTTAGATTCTATATAGTAAGAACCTGCTAATGGGTCAACTGTATTTGTAACGCCTGACTCATAAGCAACTATTTGCTGTGTTCTAAGTGCTATTTGAACTGACTCAGTTGTTGGTAAAGCAAGCGCCTCATCTCTTGAATTTGTATGTAGAGACTGAGTTCCTCCTAGTACTGCCGCCAATGTTTGGATAGCAACTCTAACTATGTTGTTATCCGGCTGTTGGGCTGTCAATGTACATCCGGCTGTTTGAGTGTGGAATTTGAGCATCATTGATTGTGCTTTCTTAGCTCCAAATCTTTCTTTCATGATTTTAGCCCATAATCTTCTAGCCGCTCTGTATTTAGAAACTTCTTCCAATAAATCATTGTGAGCATTGAAGAAGAATGACAATCTAGGTGCGAATGTATCAACATCAAGACCAGCCTTAATAGCTGCATCTACATATGCTATACCATCAGCCAATGTAAAGCCAACCTCTTGAGCCGCTGTTGAGCCAGCTTCTCTAATGTGGTATCCGGATATACTGATTGTGTTCCACTGCGGAACTTCTTTTGAACAGTATTCAAATATGTTTGTGATGAGTCTCATTGATGGCTCTGTTGGGAATATGTATGTTCCTCTTGCTATATATTCCTTTAATATGTCATTTTGTATCGTTCCTCTTAATTTATCCGCTGAAACGCCTTGCTTTTCAGCAACTGCTATGTACATAGCCAACAATACTGATGCAGGAGCATTTATAGTCATTGATGTACTAACCTTGTCAAGCGGGATACCGTCAAACAGTATTTCCATATCCTTTAACGAGTCAATGGCAACCCCTACTTTTCCTACTTCTCCCTCAGACAATGAATGGTCTGAATCGTAGCCAATCTGTGTTGGTAAATCAAATGCAACTGATAATCCTGTTGAACCTTGCTCAACCAAGAATTTATATCTTCGGTTTGATTCTTCAGCAGTTGCAAAGCCTGCGTACATTCTCATAGTCCAAGGTCTTCCTCTGTACATTGTAGTCTGATATCCTCTTGTGAATGGATATTGACCAGGATAGCCTATTTCTGAATCATAATCAATATTTTCAATGTCCTCTGGAGTATATAGTCTGTTTATAACATCTCCTGAACCTGTTCTGAAAGTTTCTTTGCTTTCAGGTGATTTTTCTAGTGATCTGCTAAGGACATTATTCTCCCAAGCAGCCTTCTTTTCTTTGTCAAACATCAAATTTGTTCCTCCCTATTTTATAATCTTGTGGTTGACGTTTTAGGTATAATATTTTATTTTTGTTATTTAGCTTTACTTAGCATTGTAGCCTACAAGCATTTAATTTATAAAAATAATTTCATAAATTATTTTATTAACTTAAAATCAATATTTATTTATTAAAATAATTTAACGTTTCACGTATAATATACTCTATTTTAATTAATTTTGCAAGATTTTTTGCAAAAATGACTAATAATTTTTTATTTCTTGCATTAAAACATGTGATTTATAGTTGTTTACATCGTTAATTAAATAACTATCGCATATTTTCAAGTTGTATAATTATTTATTAAAAATGCAATTATTATATATTCGCATTTTAAATATTATTTTTTTCATAATTTGGGCTATACCCCTACTGCAAAATATACTATAATAATATTATTATATATTTCTGAATTAATTAAGACTCTATTAATTAAAGTTATATATAATTGTAATAAATATGGTTATCATAATATAGATAAATATAATGAGGTATTTTGTGATGAGAGAATTTGTAAGTTTTCAAAATGTGTGTAAGTATTATAAAATGGGTGAACAAAAGATATCTGCTACCGATCATATAAGCTTTGATATTAAAAAGGGTGAATTTTGTGTAATTGTCGGACCAAGCGGTGCGGGCAAAACCACAGTATTAAATATGTTGGGCGGCATGGATAGCTGTGATGAGGGAAGTATTGTGTTGGATGGCAAGGAAATTAGCAATTACAACAACAAACAGCTCACAGAATACAGAAGACACGATGTAGGATTTGTATTTCAATTTTACAATTTAGTTCAAAATCTAACTGCACTTGAAAATGTAGAGCTTGCAAGCGAAATATGCAGAAATCCTTTAAATCCTATGGAGACTTTAGAGCATGTAGGCTTGAAGGACAGAATGTCTAATTTTCCTGCTCAGCTTTCTGGCGGAGAGCAGCAGAGAGTATCTATAGCAAGAGCACTTGCTAAAAATCCGAAAATACTTTTATGTGACGAACCTACGGGAGCACTTGATTACAATACCGGAAAGGCTGTCTTAAAGCTTTTGCAGGATACTTGCAAAAATACAGGTAAAACAGTCATAGTTATAACGCACAATCAAGCTATTACAGCTATGGCAGACAGAATAATCAAAATAAAAAATGGGAAAATCGAATCCTGTGAAATTAATACAAGTCCGGTTCCTGTAGAAAGGATAGAGTGGTAGAGCAATATGATTTTAGAATGGAGCTTATCATGAAAAAAACATTTATAAAAAATATAAAAAGAGAGATAGTCAAAAGTATTAGTAGATTTATGGCGATACTAGCTATTGTAGCACTTGGCGTCGGATTTTTGGCCGGATTATTAGCTACAACTCCTGATATGAGATTTTCAGTAGATAAATACTATGATGATACAAATACTATGGATATCAGAATAATAAGTACAATGGGCTTGACTAACAAGGATTTAGAAGCTGTTAAAAGCATTGACGGCGTTTTAAGCATCATGCCTGCATATAGTGCAGATGTACTTTTAACTGGTACTAACCATGATTCTATTGTCACTAAAATACATAGCATACCTTTAGATAATCCCAATTACCAAAATCAAATAATTCTAGTTGAGGGCAGAATGCCAGAAAACCCCAGAGAATGTGTCATAGAGCATAAAAATTTACTTGGCTCACCTATAACTATTGGCGATAAACTCTTTGTATCAGATGAAAATGTTGATATTGAGGATAAATTAGCTGTAAATCAGCTAGAGGTTGTGGGTGTTGTACGAAGCGCCCAATATTTTTCAATTGAACGAGAAAGAAGTACAGTCGGCAACGGTGTAGTAGGACTCATAATGTATGCTCCTGAGGATAGCTTCTCTTATGAGGTATATACAGACGTATACGCTACTGTAAATAAAGCTGTGGAATTAAATACATTTTCCAGCGAGTATGAAAATTTAATCAATGATACTATAGATAAAATAGAAACTATATCCAAAACTCAAATAAAGCTTAGATATAACGAAATTATAGATGAAGCAAATTCAAAGCTTGAAGATGCAAAGAAAGAATATGCAGATAAAAAAGCTGATGCGGAAAAAGAACTTCAAGATGCACTGAATGAAATAGAAAATGGTAAAAAAGAAATTGCTGATGCGGAAAAAGAAATATCAGATGGATATAAAAAGCTATCAGATGGACGACAAGAGTTAGAAAAGCAAAAAGCTGATTTTGAAACTCAAATTAGTGAAAAGCAAAAAGAGCTAGCTGATGGTAAAAAACAGATTATTGATGGCAAATTAAAGCTTGAGGCATTCAAAATATCACTTGATGAGGCATCACCTAAAATTGAAGAAATAAGACCTTTAGCAATGATTAATCCGCAAATAGCTGAGGAAGTTGCAAAGTATGATGCCAGTGTTAAGCAATATAATCTATCACTTGAAGAAATCAATAAAAAAGAACAAGAGCTGTTAGCCGGTGAAAAAGTATTAAATGATAGCATAAATGAGGCTAACGAAAAATTTAATTCAGCAGAGCAGGAGTTAAATAATTCTAAAATAGAGCTAGATAATGCTCAAAAAGAACTAGATACTGCAAAGCTTGATTTAGAAGATGGAATCAAAAAGTACGATGACGGAAAAAAGGAAGCCGATGAGAAACTTTCTGATGCTGAAAAGAAGCTTAATGATGCTGAATATGAAATTAGAAAACTAGAACAGCCTAAATGGTATATTTTAGACAGACATTCAAATCTGGCATACGAAAGCTTTACATCAAATGCTCAAAAGATAGAGGCAATAGCAGCAGTATTTCCAATTCTATTCTTCCTTGTAGCTGCTTTGGTAGCATTAACAACCATGACTAGAATGGTTGAGGAGGAACGAACACAAATAGGAACATTAAAGGCACTTGGCTACAGCAAATCTACAATTGCAGCCAAATATATGATATATGCTGGGTTAGCAAGTATTTTAGGCTCTGTTATAGGTCTATTAGTTGGATTTAAGCTATTTCCTACGGTTATCTGGAACGCATATGAAATGATGTATACATTGCCTCCCCTAATAACACAGTTTAACGTTAAGTATGCTTTAATATCATCACTTGCAGCTATATTCTGCACTTTAGGAGCAACATTTTGGGCGTGCTATAGCTCTCTCATGGAATGTCCTGCTAGTCTTATGCTACCTCGTGCACCTAAGGCCGGTAAGCGTGTATTTTTAGAGTATATAACACCAATTTGGAAAAGACTTAAATTTACTCACAAGGTTACAGCTCGTAATCTTATAAGATACAAAAAAAGATTTTTCATGACTATTATAGGTATTGCCGGCTGTACTGCACTTCTAGTAACAGGCTTTGGATTAAGAGACAGTATTGGTGATATAATTTATAAGCAATTTAACGAGATTTTTAAATATAACTTAATAGTTAGTATAAAAAATGAGAATTCATTAGAAAAATCAAAGGATTTATATGATATAGTTACAAATAAGGATTTTGTATCAGCTTTTACCACTATACATCAAGAGCGTGCTAAGGCTACCAGCCATAACAGTAAAAACAAAATAGATACAACAATCACTTCTATTGAGGATGAAAGTCAATTGAAGGAATTCATTACATTGCAGGATAGAAAAACTAAAAAATCAGTTGAATTTAACAAAGATACTGTTATTATAACTGAAAAACTAGCTGAAAGATTAGAATTAGGTGTTGGTGATAAAATTACTCTGGAACTTAGCGATAATAGAGTAGCTGATTTTACTATAGCAGGAATAACAGAAAATTATGTATCCGGATATGTGTATATACCAAATAAAATCTACGAAGATGCCTATGGTAAAAAGCCAGTCTTTAATATTTTAATTGGCAATGTGCCAAACTCTGATGAAAGACACAGAGATGAGCTTGCTATTAAGCTATTAAAGGATAAAGAGATAAACGCAGTTAATTTCACTGATGTAATAAAAAATCAATTTAGTGATTTATTAAGTAAAATAGATTATATAGTAATTGTTTTGATTGTAAGTGCCGGGCTTCTAGCCTTTATAGTTTTGTATAATCTGACTAATATAAATATCACAGAAAGGCAAAAGGAAATAGCTACTATCAAGGTTCTGGGCTTCTATGACAAGGAAGTTTCAGCTTATGTGTATAGAGAAACTATCATTCTAAGCTTAGTTGGAACATTGCTTGGTCTAGTCTTTGGAATTTTCCTGCACGCCTTTGTTGTAAAGGTAGCAGAAGTAGATGCTACAATGTTCGGCAGAGACATCTACCCTCTAAGTTATGTGTTTTCAGCATTTCTGACAATGCTTTTCAGCATACTGGTAAATATAGTTATGAATAAAAAACTAAGAAAAATTGATATGGTAGAAAGCATGAAAGCAAATGAATAAAAACAGATAAATTTTTAGATGTATAAAGGCTATATATAGTAAACTATATATAGCCTTATTTTTATAAACCTAATATTTTAATTGCTTCATCTTCATTAGCTACAAAATACAAGTGCTTTCCTTTATTGCTTTCGTAAATAAAGTCATGAAGCGGCTTGCTTGTATATCCGGAAAAATCACCGATAATAGCAAGCCTAAAACTATAATTTACAAGCTTTTGAGCAACTTCACCTGCCACGCCGCTTGACAGCTTGAAAAAATCTTCTGCAATTGATTCTTTATTCACTATAATATTGCGACAATCATGCTCATATGCGATACTGCCAGTGAAGTCTAAAGCAGACTGTCCATCGCTTATTATCGGTGTGTTGCTATTAACAATAGCTATTTTTTCATTTTTTATTTCAATTATTTTTATG
>DCPV01000106.1 GCA_002323775.1 Firmicutes bacterium UBA1535
AAAAAAAAAAAAATAAATAAAAAAATAAAAAAATATTGTTAAATATTGTTTTTGTATAGTATAATTTATGAATATTAAACTATGCTTAATAATTGAGTGTTTAAATTATAAAGTTTTTTGTATAATATACTTAAGTTTTGCAGATGTATAAATCTAAAGTCATAGCTTAGAGGTGAGTGTTATGGAAAATATCACAGAAATAAATAAATTATATAGTCATATCTTATCTAATCTATTAAAAAAAGAAGTTTTAGAAAAGATACAAATAGACGAAGACGAGATGCAAAGTCTCTTATCTAATGCAAAGTTTTTGGATAAGATAGCTTCGGATGCAAAAAATGAACGACATAGCTGTTTAGATGTTTATAATATGACAATAAATATTTTAGAGGAAGTTTGCAATGAGCTTCCTAAGGATTGGATGAACTATGTATATGAGTATATATTAGATAAATCATTTCCAAATGCTGTAACTATAAAGCTTGAAGAAAAATATGAAAAGGCTGCATTATTATATTTGAATTTTTTAAAGGCAGTATTTGAGTATGATGAAATAGCTTATGGATTTGATAGGTTTTCTACATTTCAATTCTTGACGGAAGAAGAACTTGAAAGCTGTAATTATCCAGATGAATACAATCTGTTTATGAATGAATTCAATGAAAGATATGTATACCAGCTGATGAGACTTAGCAAGGAAATCACAGAACATAATACAATTGATCATATTGCCGGAGTTCACTATACTTCTATGCACGTAGCAAGGCAGCTGAATAAAATAGGTGTGCCTGTTAATATAAGTATAGTATCGGCAGCGGCAATTGGCCATGATATAGGAAAATACGGATGCAGAAAATCTGAACAGCATAGGGTAGCATACTTACACTATTATTATACCGACCAGTGGTTTAAGAAAATTGATACACCTATAATAGCGCATATAGCGACCAATCATTCAACTTGGGACTTAGAGCTTGAAAATTTGCCTGTTGAAGAATTGATATTGATTTATGCTGATTTTAGAGTTAAAAACAAGTGGGATAACGGAAAGCTTGAAATGGATATTTTTACACTTGATGACTCTTTCAACATAATACTTGATAAGCTAGATAATGTTGATGCTGCGAAGGAAAAAAGATATAAAAAGGTTTATAATAAGCTCAAGGATTTTGAAAATTATATGCACAGCTTGGGCATAAACACGGATTTTACTTGCTGCACTCCGGCAAATATCATTCAAAAGGATTTGTCACTGGCTCAGGGTGAGGAAATAATTGATAAGCTTAAATTTATTGCAATAAATCACAATATATCTCTTATGAACAAGTTAAGCCATGATGTATCTCTTTCAAGCATGATAGAGGCTGCTAAAAGTGAGTCGGACTGGAATAGTATAAGATATTATTTGAATATTTTTGAAGAATACAGTACATATTTAACGCAAGGACAAAAGCTTCTAACTCTTAACTTTTTGTATGAGCTTTTCATTAACAGGCAAAGTGACATAAGAAGAATAAGCGCTCAACTATTAGGAAAAATTATTACAAGCTTCGACGAGGAATACAGAAAAGAAATTCCTGAGGACGCATTATTAGAGGTTGGAGATACAAACAGTCTAAATCTATGGGATAAATATCTTGGTATGATTATTAGCCCTGATCATAAAAATACATTGCAGCAAAAACAATGGATAAGTGGAACTTTGGATACATTCTTGTGGTCTGTATTTCAAAATTGTAGGGATAACATTAAAAAAGAATATGTTCAGGTTTTGATGAAATACTATCAAAATGAAGAATTGATGTCATTTGAATTGATTCAGGCAGGGATGTTTATACCGATAGGCGTTTGCTCAGATGATAATATTGACGTTCTGTTAAGTTTTGCCTTGAAAAACACAGAAAGTGATGATGAATCAATAGAACTGGCGGCATTTATTTTAATAGAACATATTTTAAAGGTAGCAAAAAATAATATTGATTTATCAAATGTTGTCAGATTAATTAAAGCTTTTGATGAAAATGATAAATATTTTATTAATTTTATAAAGCTTAGAATAATAAATTTATTAGAGATAGAGCCAGAATATAAAGATATATATAAAGATTTAACTAAAATAGGAAAAAGCAAAATTCAAAGTATATTTTTAGATAACCTAAAGACAGCAACACACTGGATTGTAAAAAGAGTGAGCATAGATTTTATATCATATAATGCTCCAAAACTAGATATGGTTTCCTTGCTTCAGGCTGCAACGCATTTTGCAAATTTAGTAAAAGTAAGTGCAAATTCAACAGTTAGATATAAAGCAGGCGGTGCGCTTTTAAAAATAGCTAAGCTGCTTCCAAAGGAGCATGTCAATGAAATATCAATAGAACTTCTTAAAGGATTAGAAATAGACTCATTTGAGTTTTCAAAATATATACCTGAATATTTAGGTCAGTTTGTGTTGCTGTTAAATCCTGCTGAGTTAAATGAATTTATAGATGAGGTTCAAAATATATTCAGTTCAAGCAGTAAGGCAACAAGCTGTTTATGCCTTGATACGATAGGTGTTATTATAAACCATTACGAAAAATATAAATATTTGTTTAATGAAGAAGAATCAGTTTATAACAAAAGATTGATAAAGATGTTAGGAATTATATTCAGTGGTTTAGCCAGCTTTGATGAGCAGATTAAGCAGGAAGCTTTTTTAGTTATAGGTAAGGATTTGTTTGGCTCTAAGAATTTGAAAACAGAACAAAAAAATCAAATATTTAATATTATAAGTAAAAAGCTTCTGACATTGATACCTAGCAACAAGGAGTCAACTGATGTTTCCTTCTATCACAATGCGGCATCACTAAATCATATATATAGGTTTATTAGTGACTATATTCTTGAAAATGGAAGCTTTGAATTTAAGAATATTAACAAGGTGGCTTTTTTTCCGGGAACATTTGATCCGTTTTCACTGAGCCACAAGGGCATAGCACAAGAAATACGCAATCTTGGATATGAGGTTTACTTGGCTGTCGATGAATTTTCATGGTCTAAAAGAACACAGCCAATATTAATCAGAAGACAGATAACAAGTATGTCCATAGCTGATGAATTTGGCATATATCTTTTTCCTGATAATATTTCTGTTAATATTTCTAATTCAAATGACCTGTATAATTTAAAGAATGTTTTCTCAGGAAAGGATGTTTTCATTGTTGTGGGAAGTGATGTAATAGATAATGCCTCAGCATACAAAAGCAAGCCTGATTCAAATTCTATACATAATTTCAATCATATAGTATTTAGCCGACAAAGCAGAGAGGAAGGTGAATCGGATAGTCACAATGAAAGTGACTCTAATTTGGGGAAAATTAATGCTGAGCTTGTAAGACTTTCATTACCTGTCTATCTTGAGGATATCAGCTCTACTCAAATAAGAGATAACATTGATGATAACAGAGATATATCATATTTAATAGATGCCTCTGCTCAAAACTTTATATACGAAAAAAGCCTTTATCTGAGGGAGCCTCAGTACAAAAGCATTATAAAAACTAAATCACTGGGCTTTTATTTTGATGAAGCTTTGGATGAAGATATTAAAATTTTAATAAGCGAAAATATAGATACTGATAAAGTGAATATCGACGAGCTGTTTTCAAAGCCTATAAAGGTATTGAAAATTGTTAATGAGGACGACAACAAAGTCATTGGTTTCTCAATGTTTCATAGCCTAAGCACATCTCTTTTATATGATGAGTTTGGAAGTATAAGGCTTGCTAATTATGTCAGGGAGCATACTGCCGGCAATATCGTGGTGATAGACGGACTGTACATTGAAGAAGACTGTCAAATTAATGATATTATTCAGATTATTTTGACAGAGACCTTTGCACATTGTTTGGAAAATGACTTCACATATGTTTTATTTCACAATGCTTTAAAGGTCAAAGATGAACAAAGCATATATGATACCCTTGAACTGCAAGGCTTTTCGGACTTATATAATGACAATAATAAAGGATATGTCTATGGGGTTGATATGAAGTTCCCATTAGCCTTAGTACTGGATGTGGAGAGTTTTATAAAAGAGCCGCTTAGCAGCAATGAAAAGGTCATGGAGATTGTAAGAGAGTCCAGAAAAAAACTTCAAAAGGCATTGTTGCAGCTATATCCTAATAGTCTGCTTTTAACCTTTGACAATGAAATAATACAGCATAAGGTGGTAAAAAAAATCTGTGAAATTAACTCTGTTCCAAATAAAATTCTGAAAAAACGAGTTTTGGGCGAGTATATGTGTGTGCCTTTTGGAGCAACTCTAAATGGCAGAGTAGTACCTAATACAGTTACAAAATCAATCCATACAGATAAAATTTTCAATGCAGATATCAGTAATTTTACTATAGCTGAATATCCATTTTATTCACCATTATTAAATCAGGTTAAGACAATAAAATCATTTAACAGACCTGTTATTTTGGTTGATGATATCCTTAATAAGGGATATAGAATGAAGGTAATTGATCCAATGTTTAAAAGCAACGATATAAGAGTTGAAAAGACAATTGTGGGTATACTATCTTCAAAGGGAAAAGATTTAATGACAATGCAAAATAGAGAAATAGACAGTGCATATTTTATTCCTAATTTAAAGCTATGGTTTAATGAAAATTTGTTGTATCCTTTTATAGGCGGAGATACTGTAGGATATGGTGAAGACCCTATTCTTAATCTCATACCGTCGATAAACCTCATTTTGCCTTATGTTGAGCCTAAATTTATTAGAGGTGCAGACTATAACAGCATATTTGAGTTATCCATGACCTGTCTTGAAAATGCAAAAAATATAATGCAAACCTTAGAGATAGAGTATCAACGAATCTATGAGAGAAAACTAACACTAAAAAGACTTAGCGAGGTGATGATTTCACCGAGAGTTCCTGATAGGGGAAAGGATATATCATACGATTTAAACGTTGAACCATCAAGATATATAGAAAATGATATAAATTTATTGATGAGACTAAAAAAATCCAAATAAGAGAGGTGCTATATGCTGTTTTATGTATTTAACAATAATTATTTGTGTTCCTTAAGAGATGAATACAAGTATCAAAAGGTTGAAGAACAAGAGGCGATGCAAAATGCTGAGCATCTGTTTTTCTTAGTAAAATTAGATGAAAATAACTC
>DCPV01000241.1:0-3699 GCA_002323775.1 Firmicutes bacterium UBA1535
ATCTTTATTTGTAGTTTATCATATTTAAAAAGCAATTGCAAATAATAGTAAGTAAAATTTAAGTTTCTTTTGATTTTTGTTGCTATTAGTTAGCTATATATAATAATTACTTATTATTAACATACTGTAAGACAAATAAAAAAGCTAAGCTACTAATGTTGCTTATTAATTTACTTTTTTGATGCTATATAATTTTCAATCAATTTAACCCTGTCCATGCGGTTTCTTCTTTTATTTGCATTCAATTGCAATTCTATAGGAGGAATTTTTATATCAAAGCCCTTCCATTGGATTTTTTCTAAATTTCTTTTCGCTGTTGGACCGCAATCAACTGGGCTAGGGATATCAAGATTTTCAACTGGGTCAGAAGCTATATCTATTCGTGCTTTCAGAAAAATGACGCCAAAGTCTTTTGTTAACCATCCATCCGTGTTGACAATAGGTTCAATCAAGTATTCAGCGAAGATATTTTCGATTAAATGTATATCCTTTGAATTAACCATTATATCTATATCATGTGGCTTTAATTCAATTCCACGAAGGCAAGATGCGCAACTACCAGTTAGCCACCAATCGATATTATGACCATCTACTTTTCGGCAAAATGATTCTAAGGCATCTTCCCATGGAATATCAGAATAATAACCTAATTGATCAAACATATCTTTAGCAGATAGCTCAAAGTTTTTTCGAACATTATTTATATACTTGTACTTTGCTGAAAAATCCTTATAATAAATTCCATTTAATTCATTATAAAAACACGATTTAAAAACTTTTTGGTACTTTTCTTCAAAATTTGAAATAGAAAATCTAATCTTATTGTCAAATTCTTCAGTAGTTATTTTCATAATAGGACTCCTTATTAATATTAATTTTAGGATAGTATGTAAAAAACCATCCCTATAGTTATATTAACATAACAGTTATGGATGGTGTACAAGTGTAAGGTTTTTTATTTCATTAATAATTAGTGGTATTTTTTGTGCTGCTTTCATAAGTTTATTTAATTCATAGAGCCAACGATCTCCAACTGAAACGAGATCTTCATGATTAGGGTTATTAAGTATTGATATGGATAACTCATTATGGCCTTTATTATACGTTGATATACTGCGATGAATTGAAGCAATGCTATATCCAGCCTGTAGAAGCATAGATATGATGCACATTTTTCCTAAATCACCATCTGAATAAAGTGTTTCACCTTTTTCGCCTATTCCGTCTGAAGCAATCAAGTCGTTTCTTTCCCAATTTCGTATTGACTCAACAGTAACCCCTAAGTAATTGGCGACATCCTTACGAGATAACTTTCCTTTTTTTAATGAACTCTCTTTGTCACTGCTCGGGTTTATCCAATTACGTAACATTTGAGCTGCATTTTGTGCCGTTGTAATTTCCTGATTAATTATTTTAATGTAATAATCTGTACATTGTAGTGCAGTGTCCAGCTGTTTTTTTGCTATTGCCCACATAATTTCATTTCCGGCATTTCTTATGCGTTTATTTGTAAAAGGATATCCAAATATACACCGACACACATTTATTTGCAATATATGCAGTTCTTCGAACATACGGTAGTTATTTGTATTTCTTTCTGCTTTGGATATAAAACCCAATTTCTCATAAAGCCTTATGGTATTTGAATGAATACAAAACATTTTCGCCAAATCAATAGCATTATATATTTTTTTATTTTCCTGCATGATATTTCACCAAATTTAATCATTATAGTATTTTTTTATATAAATTCACTTCTACATATACTTAACATCTAATTCACACACATACTGCATCTAATACATTTTTCTTTATTAATTAATATCTCATGTTTAGTCATTATTATATTCAAACACCAATATCACAAAAAATTTAGCTTCTCCATAAACCTTTATATTATTTTCTTAGAAATACTTGCAAGATTTAAGGAGAAACTAAAAATTTTTAAGTAGGCTTTGAATTTATCATTTCATTATTTATCTTGGTTTTCAAGACTTATACGTTCTACTTTTTAATACTGTATACAACAAACTAAAAAATATTACTTGCTAATAATTTCTATAATTTTCTAATCTGCTGTCTCAAACTGGCTATTATAAAGCTCTGCATAAAATCCGCCTTTTTTAAGAAGAACATCGTGGTTTCCGCTTTCAACAATATCACCGTTTTTCATTACTAAAATCACATCGGCATTTTTTATCGTCGAGAGTCTATGTGCTATAACAAATGAAGTTCTTCCAACTGTTAATTTATCCATAGCTGCCTGTACTATACGTTCAGTACGAGTATCTACTGAGCTGGTTGCTTCATCAAGTATAAGCAGTGGTGCATTTTGAATCATAGCACGTGCAATAGTTATAAGCTGTTTTTGTCCTTCGGATAAACTTGCCTTGTCATTTAGAACTGTATTGTAAGCATCTGGCAAAGTTTTGATGAAGTGATGTAAGCCTACAGTTTTACAAGCGTTGACAACTTCCTCGTCACTGACACCTTGCTTGCTGAAAATGATATTTTCCTTGATAGTGCCTTCAAAGATCCACGTATCTTGTAAAACCATACAGAATTGCTCATGGACATTTTCTCTTGGAACTTGACTGATAGGAACTCCATCAAGTAAAATTTCTCCTCCGTCTAACTCATAAAATCTCATCAAGAGATTTACAATAGTTGTTTTTCCAGCACCTGTTGGGCCAACGATAGCAACTTTTTGTCCTTGCTTTATCTCTACTGAAAAATCATTTATAATTGTTTTTTCTGGATTGTATCCGAATTTTACGTGTCTAAACTCAACATGACCTTTTATATCTTGCAAAGCCTTGATTTTTTGACTCTCGTCTGAAAGTTCGTCTTCGCCTAAAAATTCAAATACACGCTCTCCTGCGGCTATTGCTCTTTGTAAGTTGTTTGCAGCTTGTGCCATCTGTGAAAGTGGCTGCATAAATAGACGAATATATATCATGAATGCTACTATTACACCAAAGGAAATTTGATCATTCATTGCCAGAGTTGCTCCAACTACGCAAACAGCCACATACCCAAAATTCCCGATAAAATTCATCATAGGCATCATTAAGCCTGATAAAAATTGTGATTTCCACGCACTGTTGTACAGGCTTCCATTGATTTCTTCGAAAACTCTCTTAGCTTCTTTTCCGCCATTGTAAGCTTTAACGATATTGTGTCCAGAATAAATTTCTTCAATATGACCGTTGATGCTTCCAAGGCTTTTCTGTTGCAATCCAAAGTACTTTTGAGATTTTTTCAATATAAAAGTCATAAAGAAAAACCCAATCATACTAGAAGCTACAGAAGTTAAGGCTAAAATCCAGCTGTTGTAAAACATCATTATTAAAGAACCAATAAACATTGTAACAGCTGTAACAAGTGTTCCTACGCTTTGATTTAAAGTCTGTCCTATAGCGTCAACGTCGTTAGTAACACGGCTTAGTACATCACCATGACTTGATTTGTCAAAGTATTTTAGCGGCAGACGATTAATTTTTTGTGATATATCAGTACGCATGCTTTTTGATATTTTTTGTGTTACAGTTGCCATTATAATACCTTGTGCAAAGTTCAAAATAGCTGAACTTGCATAGAAAAATACTAATACCCATGCAATTTTTGATACTGCATCTAAATCAATACTACCAATGACTGGTTTTCCATCAACTAAGGCTGGAAGACCTTTCATTATTT
>DCPV01000241.1:3871-4142 GCA_002323775.1 Firmicutes bacterium UBA1535
CTGGAAGACCTTTCATTATTTCGTTTGTCATTTCCTTTAGCTTATCAGGTCCAATAATTTGTAAAGTAGCGCCTATAGCTGCTGTTATTAGAGCTATAATAATTATCGGTAGATATGATTTGCTGTATTTAAGTAATTTACCTAAAGTTTTCTTAAAGTCTTTTGGCTTTTCTACAATACCACGCATGCCAGGACCTCTCATGCCAGGACCGCCCATTGGTGCCGGTCTTTTTTCTCTATTATCACTCATGATACAAGTTCCTCCTCGCTA
>DCPV01000264.1:0-8787 GCA_002323775.1 Firmicutes bacterium UBA1535
AGCATATCCCATAATCCAAATCATAGGATTTTTTGTAATGAACACAGAAAGTAACATCAGTACAAGCAAAATCGCTACATCTATAACTATTATTTTGTATTGCAATTTTATAACTTTTTCCAAAATCATACCTCTTTATTAATTATTTTTCTACAATAGAATTTATAATTATTCTGTAAACACTTAAAAAACCTGAAACTACTCCAAGTATAATAAATATAATTTTAAATATATTTCCACTATTAAACATATTATCAATCATGTTCCCCAAAAAAATTGATAACAGTAAAGTTGTAATGAATGTAACCCCTATTTGAGTTATTAAAACTAAATTTTTAAACATATTGAATTTATTATTCATCTAAACTACTCTTTTTATTAATATAAATTTTAAACTTACTAATATTATATATTAATTGCTAAATTTAGACAAGTAATTTATTAAAAATTTTATATAATTAACATAACAAAGGCTTATTGTATAAAATTTCAAATATCAAGGTAAGAAAATATATTTCTGTTTTCCGGTTTAACTATTGCCGAAAACGGGTATAAAAGATATAATAAGATATATGTACAAAATATTTTGAAAGGCTTCAGCTATAACAGGCTTGTAAAAAGGTAAATGCTATGAAGAATAAAAACGAAGTTCAGATTTATTTATTTCATCAAGGTACAAATTACTATTCATACAAATTGCTTGGAGCACATATTGCCGAAGATGATTCGGGGACTTTTTTCAGAGTTTGGGCACCAAAGGCAAAGAGTGTGCATGTTGTCGGTGACTTCAACAAGTGGCAAAAAAATAAGCCTTATGAAATGAATTTAATCAGTGAGGGAGGCATATGGGAAGCTTTTATACCCAAGATTACTGCCGGACATCTCTACAAATATCTTATAACAACATCTGACGGACAAGAACTCTACAAATCAGACCCCTTTGCATTTTCATCACAAACTCAAACTGAGACTGCATCTATAGTACATAAAATAAACAATTATCACTGGAGAGACGATAATTGGATTAAGTATAAAAAATCTTCAAATTTGTATGAGCAAGCGATAAACATTTATGAGCTAAACCTTAGTTCATGGAGAAAAAGAGATGATAATAGTTTATATACTTATAGGGAAATCGTTCCACATCTTATAAAACACCTAAAGGAGCATAGCTTTACACATATAGAGCTTATGCCTGTAATGGAATATCCCTTTGATGATTCTTGGGGATATCAGGTTTCAGGATACTTTGCTCCAACCAAGCGTTTTGGCTCGCCGGAGGATTTAAAATATTTAATTGACGAGTGCCATCAAAATGGCATAGCTGTGATTTTAGATTGGGTACCTGCTCATTTTCCAAAGGATTCTCATGGCTTATATATGTTTGACGGAGGATATCTCTATGAATACAGCGAAGAATGGCTTAGAGAAAATAAGGGCTGGGGTACTAACAAATTTGATTTTAGCAAAACAGAAGTTCAATCCTTTTTAATATCAAATGCAATATATTGGATAGAAGAATTTCATGCTGACGGATTAAGAGTTGATGCTGTAAGCTCAATGCTGTATCTTAATTACGATAAAAAACAAGGAGAGTGGATTCCTAACAAGCATGGAGGAAACGAAAACCTTGATGCAATTGCATTTTTACAAAAGCTCAATGAAGCAGTATTTAAGCTACACCCTAATACTATGATGATTGCAGAGGAATCAACCGCATGGCCTATGGTTACAAAGCCTGTATATTTAGGTGGTCTGGGCTTTAATTTCAAGTGGAATATGGGCTGGATGAACGATATACTTGAATACATGGAAACTGATCCTTTTTTTAGAAAATACAAGCATAAAAATATAACATTCTCCCTGCACTACGCCTTTAGTGAAAACTTTATACTCCCTCTGTCACATGATGAGGTAGTTCATGGGAAAAAATCTATCTTGGGAAAAATGCCCGGTGCATATGAAGAAAAATTTGCAAATGTCAGAGTTCTTCTTGCCTTTATGACGGCACACCCCGGAAAAAAGCTTAATTTCATGGGATTTGAAATAGGGCAGTTTACAGAATGGGATAATAACAAAGAAATTGAATGGTTTATGCTAAATTACGAATATCATAAAAAATTAAACATATATATTAAAGTCTTAAACGATTTTTATTTGAGGAGTTCAGAGTTATGGGAAATAGATTACTCCTGGGATGGATTTCAATGGATTTCAAATGATGATTTTGAACAAAACATAATTTCCTTTAAAAGAATAAATAAAGCTGGAGATGAAATAATTGCAGTTATTAACTTTTCTCCTGTTGAAAGATATCAATACAAAATCGGTGCTACTAAGGGTATTTATAAGGAGATTTTTAACAGCAATAATTTAGAATTTGGAGGTACTGGATCAGGAAATCACGATACCATTATTTCATCTGACGGAGAAATTCATGGTTATAACTCGCATATTTCACTTACCATACCACCCTTATCAGCAATATTTTTGAAAAAGGATATAAATAACAAAACAGGAGGTAGAGTTTATGAAATTGACTAAAAATGAATGTGTAGTAATGCTTCTTGCCGGTGGTCAAGGCAGCAGACTTGGTGATCTTACAAAAAAAATCGCCAAACCCTCAGTCCCCTTTGGTGGGAAATATAGGATAATAGACTTCCCCCTATCAAACTGTGTCAATTCAGGATTGTATACAATTGGAGTGCTGACACAGTACCAGCCACTCGTTTTAAACTCCTATATAGGTGACGGCAAATCTTGGGATTTAGACAGAATGAATGGAGGTATTCACATTCTCCCACCATATCAAAGAGTTGGCGATTCTGAATGGTACTCCGGAACAGCTAACGCAATTTATCAGAATATTGATTTTATTGATATGTATGACCCTGACTACGTTTTAATTCTTTCAGGAGATCACATTTATAAGATGAACTACTCCTTGATGATTGATTATCATAAGGAAAAGGATGCGGATTGCACAATCTCCGTAATTAACGTACCGCTTAAAGAAGCTTCAAGATTTGGTATACTAAGCTCAGATGATAGCGGAAGAATTGTAGATTTTGAAGAAAAACCAAAAAAACCTAAAAGCACTAATGCTTCAATGGGTATATATGTTTTTAAATGGTCTAAACTTAAAGAATATCTTGAAATAGATGACAAAAATATAAGCTCAACAAAGGATTTTGGCAAGGATGTAATCCCGCTAATGCTTGGCAAAGGCGAAAAAATGTACTCCTATGAATTTGATGGCTATTGGAAAGATGTAGGAACAATTGAATCGCTTTGGGAAGCAAACATGGACTTGCTTGAGAACGGAGACTTAGATTTATCAAGCGATTGGATTATTTATTCAAAGCATGCAGAAAGACCACCTCAGTACATAAGTGCTAATTCATCAGTTAAAAATTCAATTGTTTCAGAGGGTGCAGTAATATTTGGCTCGGTTGAAAATTCAATAATTTTTTCTGGTGTAGAAATCGGAGAGGGTGCAGCTGTAAAGGATTCAGTTATTATGGCAGATGTTACAATCAAAGAAGGCTCAACAGTAAACAACTCAATAATTGACGAGTCTGTTATAATCGGCGCTAATCTTAAAATTGGTACAGCAAAGGAAAAAAACTACGGAATAACTGTAATACCGAGAGATAGTATTATAAACAACATGCAGGAGGTTTAAGATGAATGCTTTAGGAATTATATTCTCAGATATGCAGGAATGGAGCTTGACAGAACTAGCTTCACATCGTTCAATAGCAGCCATACCTTTTGGTGGCAGATACAGACTTATTGATTTTCCATTATCCAACATGGTAAATTCAGGAATAAGCAATATATGCCTAATAACAAAAAGCAATTACAGGTCTCTAATGGAGCATATAGGCTCCGGAAAGGACTGGGACTTATCGAGAAAAAAAGGCGGCATAATCATTCTTCCCCCTTTTGCAATGGGTGAAAATCACGGACTGTTCCAAGGAAGACTTGACGCCCTCAAGAGAGTTTTAGACTATATTTCATCTGCCAGTGAAAAATATGTTGTATTATCAGATTGCGATATGATTTACAACATTAACCTTAAGGATGTAATAAAATATCATGTTGAAAAAAATTCAGATATAACAGCTGTATACACAAAATTTGCCTTAGACGAAAAATCCTCAGTGCATGAAATAACATACGAATTTGATGAGACCGGCAGAGCCAATGATATACTTGCCTATCCTGTTATAAGCGGTATTCATAATGTAGGTCTAAATACTTGGGTTATGAACAGAGATTTTTTAATATCTGTGATACGTGATGCAATAGCAAGAAATTCCAAGAATTTCAGCCATGATGTTCTTGCAAAAAAGGTTTCTTCTTTGAGAATTTACGGATACGAATACAGTGGATATTTTGCACACATAGACTCATTGCAAAGCTATTATGATAACAGCCTTAAGTTATTGGATAAGAATAATCTTCAAAAGCTGTTTTATTCAGAAACTGGTCCAATTTACACAAAAACAAAGGATTCATCACCAACAAAATACTGTAGCAATGCAAATGTTAAAAACTCTCTTGTAGCAAGCGGATGTACAATCGAAGGAACTGTAGAAAACAGCATAATATTTAGAGGAGTTAAAATTGGCAAAAATGCTGTCATTAAAAATTCAATAATCATGCAGCATGGAATAATAGGGGAAAATGCAAAATTAGATTCAGTTATAACCGACACAGATGTCAAGGTTACAAACGGCAGAGTTCTCTTTGGTTATTCTAATTTTCCATTTTTTATAAAAAAATTATCAACTGTATAGCTTTACATAAAAAAGACAGAGAGAAATAAAAAAAGAAAGGATAAGCACCAGTTCGGTGCGTGGTTATAATTATGAATAAAATAAACATTCTTTTCGCAACATCAGAAGCTGCTCCATTTATAACAACAGGCGGTCTAGGAGAAGTATCAGGCTCACTGCCTAAAGCTTTAAAGGCAAAATATGGAGACGACATAGACATAAGAATAATTCTCCCACTTTATCAAAGCATAGAAAACAGAGACGATTTTGAATATATTGGCAATACTATCGTTCATTTAGCATGGAGGCAGCAATACTGCGGAGTATTCAAAAAGCTAGCAAATGGTGTTACATATTATTTCATTGATAATGAATACTATTTTAAAAGAAGTGATTGCTACGGTTATTTTGATGATGGTGAAAGATTTGCATTCTTCTCGAAGGCAATACTCTCAGTCATATCTATGATTGATTTTTTACCTGACATAATACACGCAAATGATTGGCAAACAGCTCTTGTTCCAATCTATCTCAAAACTACTTATTCAAACTACGTTGATTATAGCAATATAAAAACAATATTAACAATACACAACATCGAATATCAAGGAATTTATGACATTAAAATCGCCGAGGATATATTTGATATTCACGGAAGTGAAAAATCAATTATAGAATTTAATGGTGCTATAAATCTCATCAAGGGTGCACTAGAAACAAGTGATATTATAAGTACTGTCAGTGAAAGCTATGCAAAGGAAATGCTTGACGATTATCACGCTCATGGCCTTGCAAGTATAGTAAATAGAAACTCTCATAAATTAAGAGGTATCCTAAATGGAATTGACACTGATTTTTACAATCCTGAGACTGATAAGGCACTATTTGAAAATTACAATATAGATAGTATTCAGAAAAAATATATAAATAAAACAAGTCTGCAACAGCTTGTAAATTTACCAAAAAATGAAAAAATACCTGTTATTGGTATCGTCTCAAGGCTTGTAAAACACAAGGGCTTTGACCTCATAATATATGCGATTGATGAAATATTAAAAGAAAAAGTTCAGTTTATAATTCTTGGCAAGGGAGACAGAAATTACGAATTGCATTTTAAAGCACTTCAAGATATGTATAAAAACAAGCTCTCTACAAAAATAGATTTTAATCAAGACCTTGCGAGAAAATTATATGCCGGTGCTGATTTTATTTTAATGCCATCCATAAGTGAGCCTTGTGGAATTGCACAGATGATAGCTTCTCGATATGGAACTGTTCCAATAGTTAGAGAGACAGGCGGTCTCAAGGATTCTATAAAGGATTGCAGTCTAGGCACTGGAAATGGCTTTACATTCTATAACGAAACCCCTCATGATTTAGTTTTAGCAGTTAAAAGAGCTTTACAGGTTTATGCAGATGAAAATAATTTTAGAAAACTTATAGAGACTGTCATGTCTGTTGATTTTAGCTGGGAAAACTCAGCAATAAAATATTTTGAAATGTATAATAGCATACATAACGGAGGACAAAATGATTCAATCAAAAATTGATTCAAGGATAATCAATAAGCTTATTGATGAAGAAATTTTGCGATATTGGAATATATCTTCTGAATCTGCAAGCTTAAATCAAGTATATAGAGCCTTATCCATAGCTATAAGAAATTTGCTTCAAGAAAAGCATATCAGATTTGTGAAGGAAGCCGAGTCGAACAATCAAAAGCAGATAAATTATATGTGTATGGAATTTTTAGTGGGAAAATCACTTCGAAATAATCTATTTAACCTCAATATAGAAAGAGAGGTTTCAGATGCACTGAAAAAATATAATTTTACCTTAGAAGAATTTTACGATATAGAAAAAGATCCGGGACTTGGAAATGGTGGACTAGGCAGACTTGCTGCCTGTTTTATGGATTCTCTTGCGACACAAAACTACCCTGCGACAGGATATTCTATCAAATATGAATTCGGTCTTTTTAAACAAAAAATTGTAGATGGATGGCAGACAGAGCTTCCGGATGATTGGTTAAAAAGCTCCGATGTATGGCTTATCCCTAAGGCTGAGGAACGTGTAATCGTCAAATTTGATGGTAAGATAAGAGAAGAATGGACTCAAAAAGGACTTAAAATTCACTATGATTACCAAACAGAAATTGATGCCATCCCTTACGATATGTATATATCAGGCTTTGGCAGCAAAGGTGTAAGCTTATTAAGACTTTGGGAGTCTAAAAGCTTGCACTCCATTGATATGAATTTATTCTCGCAGGGTGATTATATACGGGCCTTATCTGAGGACTCTATGGCAGAGGCTATATCAAAGGTTTTGTATCCAGCTGATAATCACAACGAGGGAAAAATTTTAAGGCTAAAACAGCAATATTTTCTTGTTTCTGCTTCTGCACAGGATATTGTGAGAAAGCATTTGAGAAAGTACAATACACTTGATAATTTCAGCGAAAAAATCTCAATACACATCAATGACACTCACCCAGCTCTCATAGTACCTGAACTAATGCGTATTTTTATGGATGATTACCATTACTCATGGGAGAGAGCATGGAAAATAGTTTCAGATACAGTTTCATACACTAATCATACTGTGCTTACAGAAGCATTAGAAACATTTGATGTTGATATTGTTAAAAATAAGCTTCCAAGAATTTTTATGATAATATCTGAGATAAACAAGCGATTTTTAGAAGAAGCAAGCCATAGATATAATGGAAACTGGGACAAGGCTGTGCAGATGTCAATATTTGGATACAATAAAATAAATATGGCTAATCTATGTATAGCCGGAAGTCATGCTGTGAATGGAGTAGCCGCTTTGCACACAGATATATTAAAAAGAACTGTATTTAAAAACTTTTATGAATACAGCCCTGAAAAATTTCTTAATGTTACTAATGGCATAGCACACAGACGTTGGCTAAATCAGGCCAATCCATTGCTTAAAAACTTATTAGACAAGCTTTTGGGCAGTTCCTACAGCCTGGATGCGAACAGCTTGTCTGAGCTAAAAAAACATGTCAATGACAAAAGTATCTTAGATGAATTAGATAAAATAAAGTATGGCAACAAAAGGCGTCTTGCAGAATTTATCAAGAGAAACAATGATATTTCTCTTAATATTGATTCTATATTTGATGTGCAGGCAAAAAGACTTCACGAATACAAAAGACAGCTTTTAAATACGCTTAGAATTATCAGCCTTATAATTGATATAAACGAGGGAAATACTGCCAATATAGTTCCGGAAACATTCATATTTGCGGCTAAGGCAGCACCCGGATATTTTCGTGCAAAGGGAATAATACAGCTAATATGTGCATTAAGCGATTATGTCAATAAGAGTGAACACATTAAAAAATACATAAATGTAGTTTTCTTAGAAAATTATTCGGTATCACTTGCAGAGATACTAATTCCGGCAGGTGAGCTAAGCGAACAAATCTCACTTGCAGGAAAGGAAGCAAGCGGAACAGGCAATATGAAATTCATGCTAAACGGTGCTTTAACCATAGGAACATATGACGGTGCAAACGTTGAAATGCTCGCCCAAGTAGGTGAAGATAACTTCTTTCTCTTTGGAATGAGAGATTATGAGGTAGAAGAATTGTGGTCTAGGGGCTACTCCTCAATACAATATTATCAAAAAAACGAAAAGCTTCGTAAAATAATATACTTTCTTAATAAGGGCTTTGGAAATAAAAATTTCGAGTCAATAAGCAAATATTTGCTAGGTACAGATAATGTAGGTGATCCTTATATGTGCTTTGCTGATTTTAACAGCTATATGGAAGTTCACGGAAAAGCCTCACAATTGTACTTCAATGATAAAACAAAATGGAATCAAATGTCACTTATAAATATTGCAAGCTCAGGAGTATTTTCTTCTGATAGAACGATTAGAGAATATGCAAATAAAATTTGGGGTATTAAGCCTTTATAATTTTAAGGAGCAAGATTAAAAGAATTGAAAAATAATGAAAGGATAT
>DCPV01000264.1:8906-9399 GCA_002323775.1 Firmicutes bacterium UBA1535
AAATAATGAAAGGATATGCACAAATATTTAAGCTCTCTTAAAAAGAGGGTTTGATGTTCTTATGCAATAGGTGCATGGGCATAAATATGTATATATTTGACAGTCAATCTATATTTCACAGATATCCTCAAGGTGGAATCATGTGCGGACAGGAGATAGAATTAAAAATATATGTTAAAAGAGGCTCTTTCCTCATGCCTAGAATACGCCTTGATAAAAGAAAAAACTACGATAGCTATTTCTTCCATGAAATCACTATGAATTGGATTAGCTTAGAGAAAAACTATGATTTATATACTGCTACTTTCACAATTAATGAAGAAGGTAATTATTTTTATTCTTTTATTTTAGAAGAAAACAGTGCAAACAAAGGCTTACTTTTTAATGAACAAAATAAGCAAGCTGTTTCATCACAAAAATATCAGCTTCTTATATACAATAAAGACTATATAACGCCTAAATGGACACATGGTGGCATAATATACCACATTTT
>DCPV01000257.1 GCA_002323775.1 Firmicutes bacterium UBA1535
ATATTTTATACCTATCCTGATATCAAATATGGCTTCTGGAAGCATAGCTATAAAATTCAAGGCTCAGGGTCCTTGCTTGCCGGTTGTGACTGCATGTGCTACAGGTACAAATTCAATAGGTGAGGCGTTTAGAGCAATAAAGTTCGGCTATGCTGATGCTATAATTGCAGGAGGCTCAGAAGCATCAATAGCACCGGTAGGAGTTGCAGGCTTTGATAATATGCTTGCTCTGAATACTTCTGATGATCCAAAGACAGCATCTATTCCATTTGACAAAAGACGCAGTGGATTTGTTATCGGAGAGGGTGCAGGAGCTTTGATACTGGAAGAATACGAGCATGCTGTAAACAGAGGAGCAAAAATATATGCAGAAGTCTGCGGATATGGATGCACCTGTGACGCACATCACATAACCGCACCTAACCCAGAAGCACTCGGAGCATCAAGAGCTATAGCTACTGCAATTGGAGAGGCTGATATGAAAGACGAAGAAAGTATTTATATAAATGCTCACGGAACAAGCACTCCGCTCAATGATGTATCTGAGACAAAGGCAATAAAAAAAGCATTAGGTGATAAAGCATATAAAGCACTTATAAGCTCAACTAAATCGATGACAGGACATATGCTTGGAGCTGCCGGGGCTGTTGAAGCAATCGCTTCTATATTAGCAATAAAAGAGGAAATTATACCTCCAACAATTGGCTTGTCGGAGCAAGACCCTGAATGTGATTTAGATTATGTTGCTAATGTTGCAAGAGAAAAGAAAATTAATTTAGCTCTGTCTATATCCTTAGGATTTGGCGGACATAATGCCTGTGTTGCATTTAAAAAAATATAAAGAGGGTATTAGTAGGGTAGGTGTATGGCTATAGTTATTAACAAGGAAGAAATTAAAAATATAATCCCACACAGAGATTCAATGCTCCTTTTAGATGAAGTAAAAATCAATGAAGAAGGAAAAGCAATAGGGATAAAAAACATAGTAGGTGATGAATGGTTTCTAAATGGACACTTTCCGGAAAATCCCATTGTTCCTGGAGTTATACTATGTGAGATATTGGCTCAATCGGTATGTATCCTTTTGCCAAAAGAGAAATTAAACGGAGGTACACCGTATTTTACAGGCTTAGACAAGGTACGCTTTAAATCACCAATAAAGCCTGGAGACACATTTATAACAGAGTGTGAAATCGTAAAACAAAAATATCCATTTTTCTTTGCAAAGGGTAATGGATATGTAAATGACAAGCTTTGTATAAGTGCAGAATTTTCATTCGCAATAATAAATAATTAATTAATAATATAAATTTAATAATTCGAAAAACATACATTACTGATAGTTTTGTATGTTTTTTTATTTATCCTACAAGAAATTATATAAATAATCAGCAACCATTCACATCATTTATAGTTATAATTTATATATTGAAATTATATGGATATTCTTATATAATATATTTAGTATTTTTATATTAACATTAATATAAGGAAGTGACCGCTATGCTGCATATTGCTATATGCGACGACCAGCCAAGAGAATTGGAAGTCATCAACGAATACATAAAAGAATACCTTGAAACAAATACATTAGAAGCAGAGATTAAAGAGTTCTCACATCCCGAAAAATTAGTGACCACCATTGAAACTGAGAATTTTCATCTCTATATACTGGATATTGTTATGCCCATGGTAAATGGTTTGGAGTTAGGTAAGGAGATTCGTCGTTTTGATAGTAAAGCTCAAATTATCTATGCCACTACAGAACCACAATTTGCTTTGCAGGCCTATGTTGCGAGTCCTATAAACTATCTGATTAAACCGATTGATAAGCAGCAGTTATACAATACGCTTACTTTTGCTATCTCAAAAATAGACTTATCCGAAGAACGTACTTTTACTGTAAAAACTACTAATAGCTTAAGGGTGCTAAATTTATCTGATATTCTTTGCTGTGAATATTATAACCATGCTGTGAGCTTTACTCTTATAGGAGGTGAGGTGATAAGCAGCCGTACTATCCGAGAAAGCTTTGTGGAATATAGTTCACCTATTCTAAAGGATACTCGTTTTATAAAATGTCACACCTCATACATTGTTAACATGAGGAGGGTGGAGCGATTTGCAAAGGATAGCTTTACCCTACGAGGCGGAAAAATTATTCCTATTTCTGCAAAGCAATACCCTGCGGTAAGAGATATGTATATGGATTATTTGATGTCAAGGGAGATTTTGTCATGAGCACAATTTTCCCTAACCTTTTGCGATCATTCATCACTGATGTTATGCTTATACTTTTGCTTTCTGTTATGGCAACGCCTAAATACAAAAGCAAATTTGTGTATGTTTTTGCAACAGCTATTATATTGTTTGTAAATGTCAGTGTGAACTATCACTTTTATCAAACAGAAAATTATACTGCTGTATTTTATGTTGATCTTGCTATGCACTTAGTGATTATGATCGCCTTAAAGCCACTGTTTTCTGACAAAATCATGCAGTGGTGCTTCAGCTATATTACAATGCTAAATATTCTTATAGCAGTAATGTTTTTAAGTTATATACTTTCTGATATTTTTCCGAGGCCGATTTATGGAAATTCTTATTTACGTCTGATTTTATTTTCGATTATTATTTTTGTGTTTTATAAGAGGGTATCAAAGCTGTATCGAAATGTACTGGACTATTGGCACATATACATATTACCCGTCATTTCACTTCTGGCTTGCTTTTTAAGATATCTTTTCGGGGGTGATATTAGAGATATGCTGAGTAATAACTACATACCGCTTATTTTTCTCATCATTTTGGGCTTGTCAATATATATTTCTATTATCCATTCACTAAAAACTATAGCAAAGCAATATGCCATGCGTGAGGAAAATCACAAAATGCAGACAGAGAGGGAGTATCTGCAACTAGCCGCAAGCAATATGTCTCAAAGATTGGAGCTTATGGAAGAAGTGTCGGCACAAAATAGCCGTGCTGCCCATGATCGCCGACATTTTAATAATGTGCTTTTAAACCTTTTAGAGCAAGGAAAAAGTGATGAAGTGACTACTTTATTGAAAAATCAAAATCAAATTGCATATAAAATAAGCAAAGTCTATTGCGAGAATCCTGTAGTTAATGCCGCTGTCTGCCACTATGTAAATATAGCAGAGCAGGCAGGTATTTCAACAAAAATTGAACTGGATATCCCAAGAGAGTTGACCGTAGATTCTTTGGAGCTTTCTATGGTTATATCAAATCTTTTGGAAAATGCAATTCAATCTTGTGGAAAGCTTATAGATATCTCTAGTCCATATCTTCGTTTTATCTGCCGAAATGTAGGGATGTTACTGTTAGAGATGGAAAATCCATGCACAGAGGGTACAAGACTTGATGATAACGGATATCCTTTTACCAGTCAAGAAGAACATGGCATCGGTAGTAAGAGCGTTATTGCTTTTGTAAAAAAGTATGATGGTGAGCTAATGTATAAAATAGAAAATGGTATTTTTCGTGTACGAGTTGTGGTTTGATGATATGATAAATTTTGTTTGTCAAGAGTTAATTTAAAGTGTAAAAATGAGCTTTTAAAGTGTAAAGGCTCATTTTTTGTTTTTTTTATGTTAATCTTAATAGCGTAAATTTACAAAATATAATTGAATTATTGGAGGAAACAAAAATGAAAAAAAGACTTACATCTTTATTACTGGTATCCTGTATAGTAACTTCTTTGGCACTGCTCAATACTGGATGCTCGCCTAAACCTTCAATGTCAGCTTTGTGGGAGGCTGGTAACATAAGGAACAAAATAGTTGTCATAAGCGATATTCATATAGGAATCGATGACAAATATGCCGAAATGGTGAAAAACCGTCCGCTACTAATTGAATTTCTACAGCGACTTCAACTCACGACAGATGTGCGAGAGCTGGTAATTGACGGTGATTTTCTTGACGAATGGTTTCTGCCAGTATACTACCCAAGCTACACAGATGTAAATCAGTTTTATAAAGATGTGATAGCAAACAATCAAGGAATTATCGACGAGTTGAACAAGGTTATCGAAAGTGGGATAAAGCTTGTCTACATACCGGGAAATCATGACATGACACAGGATAATGCTATTTTACAAGAGGCTATTCCAAAAATTGTACAGATAAGAGATGCCAAAGGACTCGGCACGTATTATACAGGAGATCGTAACGAAATTGCAATCGAGCACGGTCACCGTTACGATGTGTTTTCCGCTCCGGAAACGGTTACCAATGCGGAGCTGTGCGGCAATGATGATACAATTTTTCCAGCCGGTTATTTTTATGCTCGCTATGCTGCAACATGGGTGTTAGAAGGTCGTCCAAAAGTTGAAAAGAATTTACCGGTGGTAACGAATGTGCCGGATAAATCTAATTTAGACCAGTATGGAGCTTATTTGTATTACTCTATTCTCAAAAACGTATCCGAACGGAT
>DCPV01000201.1:0-5548 GCA_002323775.1 Firmicutes bacterium UBA1535
TCCGATCTAAACCTACCTTCTTTCTAATATTAGTTATTTCTTTTGTATTTGGTCTAACAAAACAATCTTATTTTGTTAGCACTCTATTTTGTTGAGTGCTAATATTATTAGTATAATACTATTATAAACAAAAATCAAGGATAAAATAAAATATTTTTTAGTTAGAATTATATTGAAAATTCAAGACTGCAAGTTTGTTCTGCCAAGGCATTGCAAATTTTGATAATTATGTCCATGCACCTATTTCACAAGAATATTATGAAAAATTTGTGCATGGACCCGGTGCATATCTTTTTGTTATTTTTCATTTTTTTCAACCTTATTGACATCTTGAAGAAAATGATATATATTTATTATATACTTTATTAAATACTAAAAGGAATGTGAGTTTATATGAATTTTATACTAATAAATGAAGTTCGTGAAGGAATGATTTTAGCTAAAGACGTAAAGATTTATGATTATACGCCCAATAAGATTGATTTGTTAAAAGAAGGTTCAAAACTTACAAGCAGTAATATTGAACGATTAAAGGAGTTAGGCAGTGTTGGATTGTACATATACAATAAAGATGAGTTTAATAAAACTCCAGCACGAATATTAGATGATGAACTGAAAATCGAGGCAATAACAGAGCTTGAAAAATTGTTTTCAGACTTAGATAAAAATGAGGGGAAATTAGAAAGCTCTGCATTACGAGGAATAAACGAAATATCTACTAAAATAGTCGACAGCATTTTAGTTAATAAAGAATACATGGTAAATATCCTGGATTTAAAGATGTATGATGAATATACTTATCATCATTCATTAAGTGTGTCCGTTTTATCGACTGCTATAGGATTATCGTTAGGATTAAACGATAAGGCTTTGTTTGATTTAAGTCTATGTGCCTTGCTTCACGATATCGGAAAAACTAAAATAGCACGTGATTTAATAACCAAGCCGGATAAATTGACAGAAGAAGAATATAAAATCATTAAATCTCACCCTTTGCGAGGCGGCAAATGCGTAGCAAAAAACGAATTAATAAATGAACGTATATACAATGGAATTATCTCACATCACGAAAAATACGACGGAACTGGCTATCCATTTGGAGCTAAGGGAAAAGAAATACCTCTTTTTGGAAGGATAATTGCGGTTGCAGATGTTTATGATGCTTTAACATCAAAAAGACCTTATAGAGAACCTAACAAAGCTTCAGAAACAATAGAGTATATAATGGCAGCAAATGGAAGCTTTTTTGACCCAGCCGTAGTTAACGCATTTTTAAAGAAAATTGCTCCTTATCCAATTAATGATTATGTAAGATTAAGCAATGGAAAGATTGGCATAGTAACAAGGCTTTTTCCTGAAAACCCACTTAGACCGGAACTTAAAATTATTGATAAAAAAGATATTTATTACAATTTATATGAGGATCCTAATCTATATAATATAGTAATTGTAGAATCTTTATAACAACGAAAGGACAGATGACAGACATGGACATAAGTGAACAAATGAACTTATTTAGATTAATAAAATTTAATGACAATCCCGATGAAAACATACCTAAGGATATAAACTTATCAAAGAAACAATTATGGTGTCCATATTGTTCAAATAAAGTAGTTTTCAAAAAAGATAAAAAATTAGGCATTAAAAAATGTCCGATTTGCAGTATTTCTGAAAAGGATTTTTGGGTAAAAAAGGTAAATACCTTATGACATATCTTTTTCTCTTAGTTTTCTTGCAACAAATTCTTCAGTTAAGGTTTTTGCAAGCACCAATACAGGTACTCCCAAAATCATCCCCTTAACTCCAAACGCTGAACCACCAATTATAACTCCGCTTATTGCCCAAAACGGTGTTACTCCTACATTGTTACTGACAATCCTAGGCTCAATAAAATTTCCATCAATCTGCCCTATCACAGTTGTTATGGCAAATGCTATCAGTGCTTTTACCGGACTTACAAAAAATGAAACAATAATAACAGGAACTGAGCCGATTATAGGTCCAAAAAACGGAATAATATTAAACAAACCAATTATACTTCCCATAAGAGCTGCATAAGGAATTTTAAATATTAAAAATGCAATTGTAGTAATTATACCAACTATGAGTGAATCCAAAAGCTTTCCTACTAAGTAGCTTTTGAAAATTTTATTGGCGCTTGTCGATACATCAAGAATGGTATTTGCTTTTCTTTCATCAAACAGAGCTAATATAAGTCTTTTAAATCTTTTAATCAAATCATCCTTTTCTATCAGCATATATATAGTTAAGATAAAATTCGCTAAAATAGAGAAAATCCTAGTCACAATATCCTTTGCTGAATTCATTAAAGAAAATGCTATTAAATTTAAAAAATTATTTATTCGTTCCTTGATTCCCGCACTAAGTTTTGTTATCTGATCAGCTATCCTATATACATTATGATCATCAATTTTTTTTGCTATATTTGTCACAATTGAGCCTATATCCATATTATAGCTTGTGACAAATTCGATAACAGACTCTGCATTTTCTATAAGAATTGGAATAAATATAGCAAAAATAATAAGAATTGCACATAACAAGGATATACATGTTAAAAAAATTGCTGGTGCTCTCCTCATTTTAAATCTTTTCATAATTGTTTTAACTAAAGAATCCAATAGATACGCTATGACAAATGATGTAATCACAGGCTTTAAGGCAGAGAATACAAAGCTTATTTTACTTGGACTAAATATGAATATAAGCATAAAAAATACAATTATTATAACTGGCATTGCTATTTTTAAATTGTATACAAATTTATTTGTCACTGTTTAACCCTCTTTTTTATAGTGTTTTTTAATAATATTGAAAATATTGTTAATAAAAAAAGACGATTCAAACATAACTCTTAAAATGATTGTTACACCATTCCTTATGAGCTACATTTGTTTCGTCCCCTATGTATCTTAGTATATTACAATATATTTGCTTCTCCTCTGTAGACTGCACCTTGCTTGCCATTAACAGTCAGTGTTTCTCCATCCTCTATGAGTTTCATACAATCTGTAGCTCCTACAACTACTTCCTTTTTAAGCTCCATAGCTACTATAAAGGCATGTGATGTAAGACCGCCTTCTTCTACGATTATTGCAGAAGCTTTTTCCATGTATTCAACGACATCTTTGTCAGTAGATGGCATAACAAGGATATCACCATCATTAAACCTTCCAGCTAGCTCCTCTGCATTACGAGCTTTTACAGCCTTTCCGATAACTGTTTCTTTACCATAGCCTGTTTTTTTAAATAAAAGGTCGCTTACGACATGGATTTTCATAAGGTTTGTAGCACCTGATATACCAACGGGAACTCCTGCTGTTATGATAACCAAATCTCCATTTTTTATTAATTTTTCTTCTAAAGCCCTATTTACAGATATCTCCAAAATATCATCCGTACTAAGTGGTTTGTCTGTTTTAATAGGATATACTCCCCAATATAGCGCTAGCTTTCTCATAACTCTTTCTGATTGAGTTGTTGCTATAATCGGTGATTTAGGTCTGAATTTTGATATTGATGCCGCCGTATATCCGGATAAGGTTGAAGATATTATCGCTTCTGCCTGTAAGTCAATACATGTTCTGCATGTAGCATAGCCTATAGAGTCTGTTATGGTATAATTTGAACCATCATATCTATTACTCAGTATTTTTCTATAATCCAGTGAATCCTCTATCATCGTTGCTATTTTGCTCATAGTTTCAACAGCCTCTACAGGGTAACTTCCGGAAGCAGTTTCACCTGAAAGCATTATAGCATCTGAGCCTTCAAATATAGCAGTTGCAACATCTGATACCTCAGCTCTTGTTGGACGAGGGTTTCTCATCATCGAATCAAGCATTTGTGTCGCAGTTATAACAGGCTTACCTGCCATATTGCATTTTGATATAAGCTCTCTTTGTACTAAAGGGACTTCTTCAAGATTTATTTCTACACCGAGGTCTCCCCTAGCTACCATGATTGCGTCAGAAGCACTTATTATTTCATCAATATTATCTACACCCTCTCTATTTTCAATCTTAGAGATTATAGAAATATGTCCGGCATTATTCTCCTCAAGCACACGTCTTATAGCCAAAACATCACTTGCCTTTCTTATAAATGATGCTGCTATAAAGTCTACTCCTTGATTTATACCAAAATTTATGTCATCTATATCCTTTTGTGTTAAAGCGGGAAGTTGTATTTTAACCCCTGGGACATTTACGCCTTTTTTATTTTTTATTAATCCTCTGTTTTTTACTTCACACACTAAATCTGTATTATCTATTTTTTCTTTAACAATCATCTCAATAAGACCATCATCGATGAGAATAGTATCACCAACGTTTAAATCTATTGCAAAATTTTCGTACGTAACACTGCAAATTTTTTCATTTCCTATTATATCTCTTGTAGTTATAGTAAATTCCTGTCCTGCTTGGAGATTTACTTCACCATTTTCAAAGTTTTTCGTTCTAATCTCAGGTCCTTTTGTATCAAGCATTATAGCAATAGGTTTATTAAGTTCCTGTCTGACTTTTTTAATTGTATTAATTCTTATCTCATGTTCTTCATGCGAGCCATGAGAAAAGTTAAGTCTTGCTACATTTAAGCCTGCTGTTATTAATTCTTTAAGTACCTCCTCTTTTTCAGAAGTAGGTCCTATCGTACAAACTATTTTAGTTTTTCTCAATTTTTATACCTCCCGTTATATATGTCAAAATTCATTTAATCTTTATATCGACAATATCTTTGTCAACTCATATGATTCATAATCAAATACTTTTTCTGTATTAAGTGCTTCTGTTAAATCTACATCAAAAACGCCTGTATCATTTACACCAATTGCTCTTGATACTTTACCGCCTATAAGCAGTTCAACAGCTCTTGCACCCATCTTGCTTCCTATCAGCCTGTCATAAGACGAAGGCGTTCCTCCTCTTTGCGTGTAGCCAAGTACAGAATATTTTGTGCTAATACCTGTTCTTTCTGCAATCTCAGCACTTAAGCTCTTAGCATCTCCTGCTCCTTCGGCAAGCATTATTATACTATGTCTTTTTCCTCTAATTCTTCCCTGCATTATTTTATCACATATTTCATCTATACTTAAATTTATCTCTGGAAGCACCACTAATTCAGCTCCGCCGGCAAGCCCTGAATACAAAGCAATATCTCCGCAATTTCTTCCCATAACCTCTATTACATTTGTGTTGCCATGTGAAGATGATGTGTCTCTTATTTTACTTACTGCATCCAAAACTGTTTCAAGAGCAGTGAAAAAGCCTAATGTGTACTGAGTATAGGCTAAATCATTATCTATAGTTCCCGGTATAGCCATAGTAGGAACTCCAGCCTCTGAAAGCTTTCTAGCACCTTTAAATGTACCGTCTCCACCAATTGCTACAATTCCATCTATTGCTAAATACTTTATATTTTTTAAAGCTTTATTAAATCCCACTTCATCTGCGAATTCTAAACACCTTGCACTCCCAAGTATTGTTCCTCCACGATGAATTATATCTGCTACTGATGCTAGGCT
>DCPV01000201.1:5555-7558 GCA_002323775.1 Firmicutes bacterium UBA1535
CAATAGTATCATTATCTATTAGTCCCTTATATCCATTTTTTATTCCTATAACCTTAACTCCACTGTACAGTCCATATCTTGCGACAGCCCTTATAGCAGCATTCATTCCCGGTGAATCTCCACCACTTGTCAAAACTCCAATTGTTCTCATATTATATAATTTTCCTTTCTTTTATTATTTTATTATTGTATAATCAGCAATTTTTCTTTAAATTATTTAACGAAGACATATGAACGTACAATCAAAATGCCTCCATGTTTGACTTCTATTTAATTATAACATTTTCTTTACCAAGCAATGTTATGAGTTCGTTAATTATATTTTTATTTTCTATATTTACCCCAAAATCATTTGGAATAATCATTTTTGATTTTTCCAATTTGCTATAAAGTATAACTTCACTTTTCCCTCTTGCATTTTCGAGATATCTAAATATATCATTTTTTACAGACTTGTAATGCTCCTTGCTCTCTACTTGCAAATATAATTTTGATTTTGCTTTCATTTCAGAAAGCGGTACTATTTTATTGCATATTACCTTAGGTGTTTCTTCTTCTGCCATGTTTAAAAATCCATAAATCAAAACTATATTATCCTCATCTAGGTATTGCAGATATTTGCTGTATATTTTTGGAAAAACTATTACCTCAATACTTCCGTATAAATCCTCGAGAGTTAAAAATGCCATTGTCTTATCATTCTTAGTTATTTTTATTTGTTTTTTAATAATTATTCCTCCGACAACAACATTATCTCCATCCTTTAGCTTTGATTCTTCTGTTACCTCAGATATATGCTCATGAGCCTCAAATATTTCACTGCAATTTGTGGTGGTATTATCATCAAGCAAAGCCTCATATTCTGATAACGGATGTCCACTTAGATATATCCCTGACATTTCTTTTTCCATTGATAGTATTTGCTTGCTCGTAAATTCTCCATTATCCGGGATATTTTCAGTGTTTAGAATATTTTCTTTGTCAATTTCCTTGGCTATTTCACCCTCAAACATTGACAGTTGCCCCTCTACACTTCTTCTTTTTTGATATAAGGCTCCGTCCACAATATCCTCAAATCCTTGCAGCAGCTGTTTTCTTTTATATCCTAACGAATCAAATGCCCCGCATTTTATCAAAGATTCTATCTGTCTTTTATTAAGCGCTAAGCTGTCAAGCTTTTGGCAAAAATCAGTGAATGAATTAAATTTACCTTTTTCTTCTCTTACTCTTGATATTTCGGCGATAACATTTGTTCCTACGTTTTTTATTGCTTTAAGTCCAAACCTTATCTTACCATCACTTACTGTAAATTTATCCTCACTCTCGTTTATATCCGGAGGCAATATCTTAACTCCAAGTCTCTTACATTCTCTTATATACAGAGCAACAGAATTTGAACTGCCCATTATGCTTGTTATCAATGATACCATATATTCAACAGGATAATAGTATTTGAGGTATGCCGTTTGATATGCAAGCATCGCATACGCTACAGAGTGAGCCTTTGGAAAGGCATAATTTGCAAATTCTATCATCAAATCATATATATCATTTGCAGTTTTTTCACTTACACCATTTCTAATTGCTCCTTTTATTTCTACGTTTCCATTATCGTCCAATTTTCCGTGAATAAAATGCTCTCTTTCTGCAAGCATTATCTTCATCTTTTTCTTACCCATAGCACGTCTCAGAAGGTCAGAACGTCCCATAGAAAAGCCCGCAATATCTCGTACAGCCTGCATAACCTGCTCTTGATAAACCATACATCCGTAGGTTTCGCCTAAAGACTCCTCAAGCAGCGGATGTAAATACTTTACTTGCTCGGGATTTTGGCTATTTTTAACATATACAGGTATCTGCCCCATAGGTCCGGGTCTATATAAGGCGTTGGCAGCTGCGATATCCATAAATTTTTTAGGCTTAAATTCCTTTAAAAACGAACGCATACCAGAGCTTTCAAATTGAAAAATCCCTAATGTATCAGCATGAGAAAACATCTCATA
>DCPV01000227.1 GCA_002323775.1 Firmicutes bacterium UBA1535
AAAAAAACATATTCTATTTCCTCAGTTGAAGATTTTTTTATAGAAAAAGAGGATTTATCAGTTTTGTGCAAGCAAGACCTCAATACTGACAGAGATTTTTACGAGCTTTTGCTAAATAAAAAGAAAATAAAGGCTGTTAATACCTCTTACAAGAACTATGAGGAGTGCTTTAATATAGATACTAAAAAAAGATATAAAATAAATATATTTGCACTTGGTGATGTGGGAAGCACCTTGCTGATGGGCTTAAGACTTCTGGGTAAAAGCAGTATTGATGAAATAGGAATTTATGATATTAATGAATCAGTTGCAAATAGATGGTTTTATGAGATAAATCAAATTACAGACCCATTTAATTACGACGATTATCCCAAGGTGAAAATCATTGATAAGAACAGCTTGTTTGACTGTGATATGTTTGTTTTCTGCGCCTCCTTGGGCATACCTGCCGTTGGGAGTGATGTTAAGGACGTAAGAATGGAACAATTTAAAAGGAATAAGGAGCTTGTAAAGGAATATGCAGTATTAGCTGAACAAAGACAGTTTAAAGGCATTTTTGCAGTTGTTTCAGACCCTGTTGACCCACTTTGCAGAGTTGTTTATGAAAACAGCAATTTAGAGCCTGAAAGGATAAAAGGATACGGCTTAGGAGTTATGAATGCCAGAGCATTGTTTTATGCAGATATGCACAAAAGATTTAATCAGTACAAAAAACATGGGAGAGCCTTCGGCCCTCATGGAAGTGATTTGATAATAGCTGATAATATAGAAAATTATGAAGATACCTTATCGTGTGAGCTTACAGATTTAGTAGTCAATGCAAATCTCGAGGTTAGAAAATTTGGCTTTAAGCCATATGTTGCACCGGCTATGTCCTCTGCTGCTATTTCAATAATATATACATTAGAACATAAATGGCATTATAGCTCAGTATATATAGGAGGAGTATATTTTGGATGCAAGAACAGATTAACCCCATATGGCGTTGAAATTGAAAGAATTAATATGCCTGCTAAGCTGTATGAAAGATTGCTTGTAAGCTATCAGAGACTAAAGCATATAAAATAATTCATGGGAGGTTATTATATGGATAATAGAGAATTGATTGTTTTAATACCGCATAAATTGTCAGATGTCATGCAAGATGCTGTCAACAAAACATTAGAGAATAAGCTATATCGTATTATAGATTGCTATAAGGACATAAAAAGCATGGATAATAAGATTGTTTTATTTGCAGTTGAATTAGGAGATAGCGGAATCAATATCGAATTGTTTAAAATGCTGGATACAATCCATAAATCAGGAAAAACATTTATGAAAAACAGCGTTGGAGGAATTATTGTCCATAGCAACAATGAGTTATTTACACGCTCTGTGGCAAGAAAAATTATATTTTATTGTAATATGTCGGGGTGCACCTTCCCCGGCAGACCTATTACTGAGGCAACAGGCTCGTTTAATAATTTGATTTCTTATAAAAAGATATATGACCTGTCCTATGAGGAAATTTTCTTAAACTCATGCAAGGAGCTTGTTGAAGGACTTATTGAGTTTGAGTTTCCAAGATACACAAAACCGAATATACTTGTGTTACATTCGAGTAATTACAAGACCTCAAACACCTTGCTCCTTTGGAATATGGTTAAAAAGGAACTTATACAGTATGATATTAATGAGTTGCATATTGAAAATGGCTCGGTAAAGGATTGTAAAGCATGTTCATTCCAAGCCTGCACTCACTTCGGGGAAAATAATACCTGCTTCTACGGAGGAATAATGGTAGAGGAAGTATATCCTGCTATTTTATCCTGTGATGTACTGATATTTATATGTCCAAATTATAATGATGCAATAAGTGCAAATTTAACAGCAGTTATAAACAGATTTACAGCACTTTTCAGAAATAATGATTTTGACAGAAAATCTATATTTTCTATTGTGGTATCTGGGCATTGCGGGAGTGATATAATTGCAGAGCAGCTGATAAGTGCAATGAATATAAATAAAAAATTTATTTTACCTCCATATTTTGCGTTAATGGAGACTGCAAACAGCAAAGGTGAAATATTAGAAGTGGAAAATATAGAGCAAAAGGCAAAGCTGTTTGCAGAGAATATAAAAAAACTATTTAATTAAACGATTTTTAATCATATATGAAAGTCATCTTTTATATATGATTAATGAGATAATATGTATGGTTATTTCGCAGAGTGAACGCAGTTCACTTTTATAAGAGGAATATTAAGTATATAAATATGAAGAAAGAGTGATGTTTTATGAATTATGAAGGACAAATTTGTCGTCCACCGATTGAAAAATCTTCTTTTATGCTACCCGTAGCTGTTGGCTGTGCCTACAATCTATGTACCTTTTGTACTCTGTTCAAGCATTTGACCTATCGCTTGCTGCCACTGGAGCAGGTGGAAGCAGAGCTGCAAAGAGTTCATGCCTTGGGCGGTAATCCGACACAGGTGTTTTTAGGTGATGGCAATGCCTTTGGCATGGATACCGAGCGACTGCTTACAATATTGAAAAAAATATCTCATTACTTTCCGAATTGTAAAATGGTTAATATGGATGCGACGGTAACAGATATTCTGAGTAAAACAGATGATGAACTGCAAGCACTGCAAAAAGCAGGACTAAGACATTTATATTTAGGGATTGAGAGCGGTCTTGAGGATATTCTTTCCTTTACGAAAAAAGACCATGATATTGCACAGGCAGAGCATGCCATTGCACGAATACAAAGTGCAGGTATGATTTTTGACGCACATATTATGACGGGTATATCCGGTGCAGGCAGAGGAATAGAAAATGCCGAGCAGCTTGCGGTATTTTTTAATCGTACCAAGCCAAAACGTGTTATCAACTTTTCCTTGTTCCTGCATGAAAAAGCACCGTTGTATCAGGATATTTTATCAAAGAGGTTTATACCTGCAAATGAGCTTGAAAATTTGCTTGAAGCACGTAAACTTATTGAATTGCTTGATGTAGACAATATGCAGTATGACGGCTTCCATGACCAAGTTGAGCTTCGTATATGGGGAACGCTCCCCAAAGATAAGCAAAAAATGCTAGAGCGACTGGACAGCTATATTGACAAATATAGAGACCAAGAGCTGATATACTCCTTTGTTCCGGCATCATCACAATCCTATTATTGTAAATAGGTCTTTATGATGTAGTGATTGCACAATTTGTTTAAATTGGCAAGGTTGTAAAATAAATTGACCGAAAAATAAAAAAGTGTATATTTAATGTTGAGATTTTTAACAATTCGTTAAAATCGAAAAACATTGTTGAACAATATATTGTATGTTATAATTTATTAAGAACGATGAAAATTAAT
>DCPV01000194.1:0-1021 GCA_002323775.1 Firmicutes bacterium UBA1535
AGCTGGGATCACCCTTTTATGTATTGTGTGGATATTGAAGAAGAAAAGTTAATTTTTAGCGGTAGCTATTTTGAAAAAGAACCCTTTAACTTTAAAAAAGGTGGAATGAATCTTTCTGCCTATAATAGAAGGCTTTCAGATTATATCAATCCACTTGCACAAGCAGGCTTTGCAGTTGAAGTCTTAATTGAAGAAACAGATAGAGATACTTTGGAAAGAGCAGAAGAATTTCGTTCAAATTATTATTCGCCGATTAAAGCAAGAAAATTCCCTCTTTCATTTGTAATTAAAGCGAGAAAATTATAACCCTATATAAGTAGTATACTGTTAATAATACCTGATTTTTACTCTCGACAGAAAAATTTATATAATCTTTTTAAGGAGAATAGTAATGGAATATGCTGTTAAATTAAATAATACTGTAACTGGATTCAGTGTTGATAGTGAATTTATTGATTGTATCTGCGGTACTAAGATGATAAAAGCAGATAAATCAACAGGCAATATACTTTTGGAAACTCAGCTTTTTAAAAAAGATGGGCTTTCAAGAAATTTAATATCAGATAACAAGCAATTAATCATTAAGGATTTTTGCATGTTATATATACTAAACAAGTCTGATTATTCCGTTATTGAATCCTTAAAGATTGGGAATGATTTGAGTTCAGATATTTGTGGACTAACAAGTGATGAAAACTATATTTATGCGGCTATCAGAAATGGTAAAATTACTGTTATTGACAAAAAATCTTTTAATACTAAAATTTATGAAATATCTGAAAACAGTATATGGGACTTGAAAAATTATAAAGATTATTTAATTTGTGGTACTGTTGGTGGGAAGCTTCTTATAATTGACAAAAAGGAAATGAAAATAAAAGATATGATGGATATAGGAAAGCAAAACATAGCAAGCATAGCCATCAATGATAATATTGTCTATACAGCAGGACAGGATAAAAAATTGTGTGAAATTGACTTGCTTGAATCAAAAATAATATTACAAAAAAGAAATGTGCAT
>DCPV01000194.1:1140-2153 GCA_002323775.1 Firmicutes bacterium UBA1535
AAATGTGCATAAAAAGATGTTTGATTGTATCGGAATTTATAGAGATAGTGTTCTTACTGTTTCGCATCCTTGCAACGAAATATCATTTTGGGATAAAAATACACTTAATTTGATAAGGACAATCAATATGCCCTTATCTTTGTGTGGTCGAACATTTATTGAAAATGATTTGTTATATATGACTTCACGCAATATTAAAGGTGTTGCATTAGTTCGCTTGAGCAAGTAAAAAAAGTGTAAGTTACTTAGTTTGTAAATAATACTTTATACTAAAAATACATTATTTAACAATATCTAATAGTTCAGATATATCATTGATTGTATACGAAGCGTTTAAACAATCAAGGTCTTTATTATGCTTGTAATAGCAAGAGTCGATACTTGCGTTTATTGCACCTTGAATATCAGAGCTAATACTATCCCCTACCATAATGGTTTTATCTCTTTCAAAGTTTTTAATGTTATCAAAGCAATAATTAAAAAAATGGATAGATGGTTTCTCAAATCCTACTTTTTCTGAGATAAACATATCATCAAATAAATGTAATATACCAGCGTTAGTAAGACGTTGCACTTGTGTTGAATGTACGCCGTTAGATGCAGCATATAATTTTTTGCCCATTCTTTTTAATTCTATAAGAGTACTTTCTGCATTTGGAACAAAGTCTGAACTTTCATTAAGATACTGGCGAAATTGCTTTTCAACTTTTTCTCCATCAACCGCAATGTTATATAGTTTGAAAAATTCACTAAATCTAGTGTTTAATACAATATCTCTGGTCACTTTTCCTTGTTCTAGTAACTTCCAAAGAGATGTGTTTATTTTTTTATATTGATTTAGTATTTCAAAATCATATCTCATAGAGAAAGATTCAATAATTTTTTTAAAACTATTTCTTTCAGTGGTATCAAAATCCAATATTGTATTGTCTAAATCTAATAAAATAAATTTATACATTTCCTACTCCTTTGTTATTAGTTTTTTAAAAAATGAATATGAAATTCCTAATAAA
>DCPV01000194.1:2271-2760 GCA_002323775.1 Firmicutes bacterium UBA1535
AATATGAAATTCCTAATAAATTTGATAATAGAAAGAAGCTAATAATAGTTCCTTCTCTGATATATAAAGCATTACCTTTAATAAATGTTATACCTAGTATAGTAATTAAGAACACTATATCAAAGCCCCTTCTTACAGTAGATAACTTCTTTTTAAAGATATCCCCGATAGTTAAGCATAAACTTTCCAAAGGAAATTTTACTATTCCTATGGCAAGAATAGCACCTAAACTAATTGATGATAATGATAGTCCCATTAAAAAAACAATTATTTTATAGATATAAGCCTCAATAGTTAAGTTTGAAAAGACATAGTATACAAAAAAATTAATAACATAACCATTAGCAATAGTTGCAACAACCTGAACAATATCAGTATAGTTAAATCGTGAACGCCTAATTAATAAATAGGATATAAAAAATAATAAGTTTATAATATTTAATATAGTTCCAACTTTTAAATTAACCGTATCAGATAATGTTAATGCAA
>DCPV01000194.1:3009-3198 GCA_002323775.1 Firmicutes bacterium UBA1535
TATCAGATAATGTTAATGCAAAAGCATTTAGCATGCTTTGACCTATTGCTGCTTTTATTTGTAATGAAATACCTAAGCCTAAAAGCACAAATGTTAATATAGAGTATATAGCAAATTTTATATTTTTTTTCATTATTGTTTCACCTCGAAAACTATGTTACAATAAAAACAAAATAATTAATATGAGAA
>DCPV01000206.1 GCA_002323775.1 Firmicutes bacterium UBA1535
TTATTAACATATTGCAAGTTGCTTATAACGCAAGCAAGTAATAATGCTATTAAAAATATCTACTAAGCCTTGTATTTTTAACGATATTAACCGTGCAAATCTACTGCTATTTCAATCTGCAAGCTCAAGAGTGAACTTCAATGCCTGTTATATAATGGTGATTTCAGCTATTACACCATCTCTCTTGAAATAATCAAGTCATTATATTAACTATAAAGACCTTAGCATTTACTTTTCTCTATCATTGCCTTTAATATTAATTTATAATAATCTAAAATATTTTAGATTAAAAAATTCATTTATTTTTATATTACTCTCCATTATAGCAAAAGCTATTCAACAATACAAGAGTTTTTTTCTAAATTTTTACTAATTTTGCTATCCTTTATTAAAAGGTTGAAATTTTCTGATAAAAGCATAATCAAAATGTCATTTATATCCCCTATAACATAAATATAAATTAAAAATCTATATTTTAAATTTATAAGAGCAACTTTAAATATCCTGCATATATTATATTATTATGTCGGAATGTGGCTCAGTTTGGCAGAGCGTTGCGTTTGGGACGCAAAGGCCGCAGGTTCAAATCCTGTCATTCCGACCAAGTTATAAGCTACATTTTTGTTGCAAGTAAACCAATGATGATGTAGATTTTTTTATCTAAAATAGTGATTGAAGTTTGCAGTATCCAAGGGATACTGCATTTTTGCGTTAAGTAGGCTTTGAAATTGTAGTTGAGTTGTGACCTGTTTGCCAATTTTACAAATAAATGCTTGACTAGTTCTTTGGTGACTCATATAATTATTCTAAAGGGGGTGCCTGAATGAGATTGGTTTTAATTAATAGCACTATAAAAAACAACGAGAATTCTATCTCTGTTTTTGATAGATAAATTTCTAGCAGCGGGTAACTGTATATTGTTGATGGTATACAGTGTTAGAAATTATTTATCCAATAGAGAAAGGATGTTATCAAATGAATAACAATATAGTTACAAGATTATCTTCATCAGGAAGAATAAGCAAAGCGGTGGGAAATTATACCCATATAACAAAAATACAGCCCAATTCAACGTTTTACACGTTCTCAGGACAAATTGGAGCAGATTTAGAGGGAAATATTCCTGAAGATTTTAATCAACAAGTTAAAAATACATTTATAAATATATCAAATCTACTTAAAAGTGTAGATTTAGAGCCAGATAATGTTATAAAAGTAAATATATGGTCAAAAGAAGAAATTGATTGGGAGTATTTCGATAAGATTTATTGTGATTTTTTTGGCGAAATTTATCCTTCTATGACAATTGCTTATGTAAATGCTTTGGGTTTGGAAGAAATAAAAATAGAAATAGAAATATGGGCTGCGGGATAATGAATAAGTGCATAAAAATGGTATGAGGAAAATGGATTTGTCAACATTGGGTATAAAAAATATGAAGGAGCACCATTTACAGCGGGAAAGATGGAGTTTCTTTTATAAGCACACTATTAACTTGGCGTATTTTTCATAGTACCTTGCCAAACATTTATCGAAATAAGTCCATTACTGTAAAAGTGATGAACTTATTTTGATTTATATAATAAAAAAACTTCACCTCATAAAGAGGCGAAGTCAGCTGTACCACTTTTTTATAAATTTTTATACCTTTTTAGCTTTTATTTAACAGCAAATATAGTAACAAAAAAACTAACAGTAGAAACTAAATTGCATAAACAGTGAGACACCATGGATATATATATGTTTTTTTCTTTCCAAGTAACATACGACATAGGTAAAATAATACAAATTCGAAAAATATTTTGTAGTGGAAGCCACAAATGATATAAAGAAAACAATATAGTTATTATAGCCGGAGACCATTTTCCAAATCTGCTTATTTTTGATGTAAGATATCCTCTAAAAAACAATTCTTCTACAATTGGACCAATAAATATATTAAAAATTGCAAAAAGAACGCATGTCAAAATTAATAAATTTTTAGGATATTGTCTTATGTACTCTATGTTATTCCAATCAAAATATGTTGGAATAATTTCTGTTAATTTATTTGAGATAGGTGCTGTAATCCAAGTCTCAAAAGGCCCTACTGTGACTGAAGCAATACCTGCGAAGCCAAAAAGTAAAATTCCGTAAATAAAAATTTTTTTCCAACTCATTTTTTCATGATTAGCAAATGCACTTCTAACAGAATATTTGCCGAATTCTTTTTTACTTGCATTAAGGACAATTGCTAATTCTACAGGAAAGAGTATGAACATCGCCAATACAATAAACAATAAAAGCGAAGGTATTGTTTTCTGTATTTGACCTAATAAAATATAGCTGGCAGTTAGTAAAATTGATGGAATAAAAATTAGAAGAATTACTTTTACCAAAGGTAAATTATCATTTTTATTTTTTGTTAATGTTTTCATTATTCACCTCACAAAATCATCATAATTATTAATATTATATTTTTATTAGTTCCTTAATCTTAGCGCTTGGATGTATGTCAATAGCTTCACTGTACTCTACAAGATTGACTTCACAATACCTGCCAAGCTTAACCTTACTTGCTCTTATTGTATCTGCACTAAGTCCGTCAGCTTTGAGTTCTGTACATTCTATTAATTCTACTTTAGATATATCATAATTATTAAAAAAATCAAAAAATCCCTTTTTTCTGCCTAATTTTGGATTAATCTCTATTGATTCACCAAATACTTTTTCCGCTCTGCATACTCCTTCAATTTTTATATTATCTGCCGAAAGTTCATTGCATTTTATAACTCCCTCTGCATTTATCTCATCAGAATTAATGGAACAATCTTCAAATTTTGCAATTCCTTCAATATTAATCTTTTTAGCTTTGATATTACCTCTTGACCTAAATGTTCCCTCAATTCTAATATCATCAGCTATTAGCTCAGCCTCGCATTTGCACATTCCTTGAGAAGAAAATGATATACATTTTAAATTATCCTTAATTGTTGTCATGCCTTCGAGTTTTACCCTATTATATTCTCCGCCATAGCTTGAGCCAATTCCCTCAATTTTTAAATCTCTTAATTCATTCATTTTATCACTCCTTATATTTTAAAGAATTCAATATTTCACAATGCTACTACATGTCTAAAACAATAATAAATTTTTAATAAATCTTATAATTTAAAATGTTTTAAAATTTTAATTGTTTATGCTATTATCTACTATGCTATTTTTACTTATCTCAATTTCATCAGTATATTCTACTTGCTTTATATGGCAGTTACTGCCAATCACAATATTTTTTCCTCTAACGCAATCTGCATTTACATTCTCAATATATATATCATCTGCCTCTATTAAATCTACTTCTAATACTCCAACTTTATTATCATAATTTTCATATAAGGAATCTGAATAATTTTTTGGTATTTTTTTAAATTCATCTGTAGAAGAAAAATCTCTGCAAATCATAACCTTTGAGCCTGTTATACTCTTAATCTTGCTATTTGGGAAAGGTCTTACAAATGTATATTCTGAATTTATACTTTGTGCATTTATCTCTCCAAGAGAATAAAATTGTTCACATTCAATGTCATTTAATGTTTTAAAGGAATTTTTGAATATAAGGTTTTTAAATTTTAATGTTCCATTCAATTCTAATTCAAAAACGCTCTCAAGAGTCTCTCCTGAAAAGTCACCTTTAAATTTTACTTTATTTGCAGAATTAAATAATCCTCCTATTTTAAAAATTCCTATAAAATTTCCATTATCTGAACCAACACTCAAAATTTTAGAATATAAGTATTCGGCATTTATATTTCCCATAATTTTTAAACTATCAATTTTTGAGCTTTCTTTAACATCAAGTCTACCCATGGTCTTTACAGTTTCAAAGCTAGAATTTTCAAATCTTGTATCTCCCATAAATTTAGCATTTTTTATACTGCTATTTTTCACATATGCCTCGCCCATACAGTTTATATTGTCAAATGTACAGGATTCACAATGAGTTTGACCCATAACCTTTACATCCTCAGCGACACAATTATATAACTGAGCATCACCCATATTTTTTATACTATCAACCTTTATTCCTGAATGAGTATTTGAGCCCATTGAAGTTAATTTTCTTGACATACTATCCTCCTTATTTTCATTAAGATTTAAAATTTAAACTATTTTTATATTTGATTTTTATTATATTGGAAATTTCATCAAGCTTAATAGCTTTTATAAGCTCTAGGCTCTTATCAACAAAAAGCGTTGAATTATTTGAGCATAATACAGCATAATATTCCTTTGACTTATAATAAATCATGAGAGTATACTCTATACTCTTTAATTTTTGATAATAATCCATTATACCCTTTATCATACTGATATAATGCTCTTGCTTTATTTCATAAAACTCTTTTTTGAGTTTAGAAAATGCAATTATTATTATTATTTCTATAAAGTCAAAGTTTGACTTTTCAAAATCATTGAGAAATATAGGCACTAAATCCATATCTATTTCCTCTATGACGCTAAAATCCTCTTTCGTAAAAATTCTTTGAGAAATTTCCGGTGAAAGCATCTTTGATAACTCCTCAAGAGAATACTCGTCTTTTAATTCTTGTATAGCCTTTATCCTGCTAAGTATTTTTTCTCTTGGAAAGAAGGTCTCTTGACCAGTAAATGATGATTGCTTTATAAACCATTCCTCTGGTATTAAATTCTCACGTTTCCATCTGTACAGCTGTCCATATGATATTCCGGTCTCTTTAAGTAAGTCCTTTTTCGATATCAAGCCACTACCCCTTTCTATGAAATTATCTAATTATATATTTATAGCGTAACAATGTTTCGTTGTATTTAATGTAACATAACATTGTTTTACTGTCAAGAGTTTTATAGATAAATTTTTCAATTTTGTATTAGAAAATGATATTGTTTGTATTTTCAATGACTTTAAATAAAACTGCTTAAAATAAAAGGTAAATAATAAAAAACATCTGTTAAAATAAATTATTTATGTGTTATAATATATCTAAAAGATATTATAACAACATTAATAAGGCATTAGAAAAAAATTAAAAAGGAATGATATTATGTTTATAAAAAGCAAAGACAATCAAAAAATCAAACTTGTTCGCAGTCTTGAAAATAAAAAAGCCAGAGATTTGCATGGATTTTATATTATTGAGAGTATAAAGCTGATAGAGGAGGCTATAAAGGAAAATATATGCTTCGAATTTATATTTATCTCAGAAAATCTAAATGATAAAAAGGATTCATCAAGTTTAATAAAATGTCTTGATGAAAATAAAATAGAATATCATTCGCTTGACAATAATCTATTTAAGGAAATTTCAAGCACAGTAAATTCTCAAGGTATTATAGGAATAGCAAGGAAACCAAAACACAATATTGAAGATATTATAAAAAGTTATAATTTTATGGTATTTTGTGATAAGCTTCAAGACCCCGGCAATCTTGGCACTATCATAAGAACTGCGGATGCCTTTGGACCTTGTGCAGTTCTTCTATCTCCTAGTTGTGTAGATGCTTACAACGACAAAACAGTCAGAGCCTGTGCCGGTGCTATATTTAGAGTTCCCATCGTAGAAGTTGAAAATAGCCTTGATTTTATAAAAAATTTACAAGGTCAGGAGTTTTCTGTGATATCAACTGTAGTTGATTCTGATAAGTCTTTTGAGGATATCAATAAGCCTAAAAAAATATGCTTGATAATAGGCAACGAGGGAAACGGCGTATCAAAAGAACTTAAAGAAGCTTCTGATGAATGTATAACCATAAAAATGACAGGTCAAACAGAATCCTTAAATGCTTCTATAGCAGCAGCTATAAGTATTTACGAAATTAGGAAAAAATTATAAAACAATTGGAGGAAGGTTGAAAGAAATGATAAATAAAGAAAGGATATGCACCGAGTTTGTATAGCAAACTTTGTCCATTGCGTAAATATTTAATAACATTTTATGCAATAGGTGCATGGACATAACTATGAAAAAAATTGAAAGCTTTCAAGTTAATCACTTAAACTTAAAAAGAGGTATCTATGTATCAAGAAAAGATATAGTTTCTGACCAATATGTAACCACCTTTGATATTAGAATGAAAGAGCCGAACAAAGAGCCTGTTATGAATACTTCTGAAATTCACACTATTGAACATTTAGCTGCAACTTTTCTGAGAAATCATAATATTTATAACGAAAAAACTGTATACTTTGGTCCAATGGGATGCAGAACAGGTTTCTATGTTATATTTAAGGGTGATTTAAAATCAAAAGACATAGTTGATATAATGCGTGAAATGTTTGAATTTGTAGCTAATTATGAGGGAGAAGTACCAGGGGCAGACGCAAAATCATGCGGTAACTACTTAGATATGAATTTACCTATGGCTAAATATGAAGCAAAAAAGTTTTTAAATGATGTGCTGTTAAACATTAAAGAGGAAAATCTTCATTATCCTGAATAGTAATACAAAAAATAATAAAAAGACTGAATCCAGTCTTTTTTTATTTTAAAACTAAGTATATATAATCTATTTTACCATTTCTATAAGCTTTGTAAATCCTGCTGGATCATGTATTGCCATTTCAGAAAGCATTTTTCTGTTGATTTCTATGTTAGCTTGCTTTAATCCGCTTATAAATTTGCTGTATGAAATACCATTTGCTCTTGTAGCAGCATTAATTCTTGCTATCCACAATTGTCTGTATTCTCTTTTCTTTTGCTTTCTTCCTACATATGCGTAAGCAAGCGACTTCATAACTGCTTGATTAGCCATTTTAAATAACTTACTCTTAGCACCATAGTATCCTTTAGCAAGTTTTAGGACTTTACGATGATTTTTTTTAGCATTGACTGCTCTTTTAACTCTTGCCATTTTAAATTTCCTCCTTTAACCTTACTCTTAGTATGGTAATATCTCTCTCATTCTTGGTGTGTCTGCAGCAGATACTAAGGTACCTTTTCTTAAATTTCTTATTGATTTACTAGCTCTTTTACCTGTAAAATGGTTTTTGCCAGATTTCGTTCTTTTAAACTTTCCGCTTCCTGTTTTTGTAAATCTCTTAGCTGCCGATCTGTTAGTTTTTACCTTTGGCATTTTATTTCCTCCTTCTCGTGCTAATACACCAGTTACACAGCAATATCAGCTTTTCTTTTCATCATTTCCAAAGAAAGCATGAAAAAGCGTAATATTTGTATATGTGTTTCGCACATATTTTATCATTATTTATAATTACTTATAATTTTTTAGCTATGTTGATGAAGTTAATTTTTAGGATTTAAGAACATAATCATATTTCTGCCTTCAATTTTAGGTAATTTATCAATTGTTGACTTTTCAGCAATCAATTCAGCAAATTTCATTAAAACATTCTGGCCTGCTTCTGAATATCCTATTTCTCTCCCTCTAAATCTAACAACAACTTTGATTCTATCCCCATCATCTAAAATCTTAGAAGCATTTTTCGCTTTTACAGCTAAATCATGTTCTTCTATATTTGGGGTCAATCTAATTTCTTTTACGTTAATAACTTTTTGTTTTTTCTTAGATTCTTTTTCTTTTTTAGCTAATTCATACTTATACTTTCCATAGCTCATAATTCTACAAACCGGTGGTTCAGCATTTGGCGATATATTAACTAAATCCAATTTTTGTTTTTCAGCAAGATTTAAAGCTTCACTTGTGCTCATAACTCCTAGCTGATTTCCATCTGAGTCAATGACTCTTACTTCCTTTTCACGAATCTGTTCGTTAATTTGAAGTTCTTTAATAAAGATACACCTCCTACAATATCGCAATAAAAAAGATAGCTACAAACCGCTACCTCAAACATACAAAAAAACTGTATCTTTTATGATAACCTTACTAACAGTAATACAGTAAAAAATAATCTGACAAAATCAATATTTGTCTGAAACGCAATTTTCTAATATTTCATAGAAATCTGCTAAAACTGCATACGCCATAAGGTGAGAAGCGGTTACTTCTTCTTGTCACTATAATAGTATATAGTTTAATACGAAAAATGTCAACAATATTTTTTTATTTTTGTAATATTTTTTTGTTATTAAGGCAAAATAGATATAAGATCTCAACTAAGGAGCTTTAAAATGAACATTAAATTTTATCTCTTATCATTTATATTTGCTTTATATACAACTTTAATATATACTTTGTCAAAGTTATTTCCATTATCAATTTGGTTTTATTCGCCTGTGATAATATACATAGTATATATTATATCTACTATAACACATTTTATTTCAAACAAAAAGAAAAATATTAAAAAAGATGATGAATTTTCATTATCTGTTAATAGCGTTGATAAAACGAACAACGAAGTATCTGTTTCAAAATTTTCATTTAATGATATAGCTGGACTTGAAGAAATCAAAGATGATTTCAACGATATAATTGATTTTTTGAACAATGAGCAAAAATACATAGCAATGGGAGCAAAAATTCCTCGTGGCGTCATACTTCATGGGCCTCCTGGAACAGGAAAAACAATTCTCGCTAAAGCTATAGCAGGAGAAGCCAAGGCTAATTTCATCTATGCAAGCGGTTCAGAGTTTGTTGAAAAATATGTTGGCGTAGGAGCAAAAAGAGTAAGAACTTTATTTGAAAAAGCCAAGAAGGAAGCACCAAGCATAGTTTTTATTGATGAAATTGATGCTTTAGGAGCAAAAAGAAATACTGAAAGCAATAATGAAAAAGACCAGACACTAAACCAATTGTTAATCGAGCTTGACGGCTTTTATAATGTTCAAAATGTTGTTGTAATTGCAGCTACAAATAGATTGGATTTGCTTGATGAAGCACTTTTAAGACCAGGAAGATTTGACAGAAAAATATATGTAGGAAATCCAAATTACAATTCAAGATTAAAAATACTTGAGGTTCATACTAAAAATAAACCTCTTGACAAAAAAATAAACTTATCAGATATTGCCAGTAAAACGCATGGATTTTCAGGAGCTCAGCTTGCAAATATTGCAAATGAGGCGGCACTAAAAGCTATAAAGGATAAAAGTAAAAAAATCCTCCAAGAAAACTTTGAATTTGCTATAGAAAAAATTGCTGCCGGTCTTGAGATAAAAAATCCTACTGTGAGTAAAAAAGAAAAACAAACAGTAGCATACCACGAAGCTGGTCACGCTGTTGCGGCAAAGGTGCTGAATATAGATAAAATACAGAAGATTTCTATAGTTCCAAGAGATAAGGCTCTCGGATATGTTATGAAATTTCCTATTGAGGATAAATATTTATACACAAAAAATGAATTATATAACAGAATTACTGTCTTTCTGTCAGGGAGAGCCGCAGAAGAAATATTTGTAGGAGAGATATCCTCTGGAGCTTCAAATGATTTAAAAGAATCAAGTAATTTAGTATATGAAATGATATGCAGCTACGGAATGAGCCAAAATCTTGAAAACTTTTATGTTGATGAGCGTTTGTTTAAATATTTTGTAGAACCAATAAGATTAGAAGCTTCGGAGCTTATAAAAAGCTTATATAAAGATGCTCTTTCTATTTTAGAAAGCAATAGAGATTTAACAGAATATATAGCACAATATCTGATTAAATACGAAAGCATTGACTGTTATAAGCTTGAAGAAATATTTGAACAGTTTAAGCTTGAGGCACAAGTGAATTAATAATTTTAACTTAAAAAATATTAAAAGAGGATATCCTAAAGATAATTTAGAATATCCTCTTTTAATATACTTATCTTCTTAATTAACTATCTTTCCATCTTCCATTTTCAAAACTACATCTGCTTTTTCTGCTATGCTTAAATCGTGCGTAACGACTATAACACAATAATTTTCTTCATGTGCAAGCTTCATTAACAATTCAACGATGTTGTTACTGTTCCCGACATCCAGGTTTCCTGTTGGCTCGTCCGCTAAAATTACATCAGCATTTGTTGACAATGCACGAGCTATTGCAATTCTTTGCTGTTCTCCTCCGGATAGCATAGATGGGAAGCGGCTGTGAAACGTTTCATTTAATCCCACGCTTTGAATTTTCTGCGTTGCTACCTGCTTTGCATCATTCTCTGATTTCCCTGCAAATTGCTGAGGAAACATAACATTTTCTATTGCTGTCAAAAGTGGGAACAAGTTAAAATTTTGATAAATTACAGAGATTTTCTCTAATCTATACTTGTCCCTATTCATCTTAGCTATGTTTTCTCCATCATATATAACCTCACCAGAAGTTGGCAGGTCAAGACCCGCTATTATAGATAGAAGTGTTGTTTTTCCGCTTCCGCTTTTTCCAACTATAGCGTAAAATTTTCCTTTTTCAAAAACATGACTTACATTGTTAACAGCATATACTGTTTGATACTTTGTTCTATATTGATATGAAACATCGTTTAATACTAATTTTCCCATTTATATTCATTCCTTTCTGTGATTTTAAATCTAATTATAGTAAAATATTATTATCTATTCCTTATCCTTCATAATAGCCATAACGCTTCCAGAAGAAATTTTAATTGTTGATAAAGCAGCTCCTAAGGTATTAGCTAATAAAAATAATGCTATTTCATTAATAGTTACATTAATTTTAAATAAGTAATGACAAATTATTATACCAAGCAAAGTTCCTATAACATTAACAGCAGTTAATTCTATCATAATTGTTATAAATACCTTAAATCTACTAATGCCTAAGCTTCTCATTACCGCAACTTCTTTTTTTCGATTTCTTGTGAATAGATAACTTACTAGATACCCTATCACAAATGAAAATACTACAACTAAAGGATAGACAGCTTTAAGAAATTGAATATTTCTTTGTATTTGGGTTACTGCCTTCGTGAATATATCATCATATACTGTCAATGCGTAAAACTTTGTTCCTGTAAACATTTTTTCACCAACAGAAACATAATGTTCCTTAGCTTTTCCTTTAAATTCATTTAGTTTATAATTATCACTTATAGTAGCTCGCAAAATATCTGTATATTTAGTACTACAATTATCACTCAAAGCTCCTAATTCAGCAGCCTTACCCCAGCTACAATAAATTTCATTTATCTTTCCACCTTTTATAACTCCTGCTATTTCAAACTTTGCATCTACTGGACGTATAGTAATATTTCCAAGTTCATCTTTTCCAGAATGGATACTTGCTTTAGTAATTAAGCTAATAGAAATCATATCACCTATCTTTTTTTCTGCACTAATCAATAATTTTTCACTTACTAAGCATAAATTAGATGATTCTTTAAATATATCATAATCTAATCCTTCGTTAAATTCAATTTCAAAATCAAAACCACGCTCTACATATGAATTTTTTACATTGTTTAGATTAGTAATTCCAATCATTTTAAATGATTCATTTATAGAATTCAAATTTTCTGCATTTCCAAAATATAGAACAGATAACTCCCGTTTAAGGCTTATATCCTTTAAATAATTAGACATTTCATATTTTTCCGAAGTAAATGTTTCAACATAAAGCCCATCTGGAAGCGCTAGATTATCTCTATTATTTCCTCTATAATCAGAAACTTCAACATAGATAGGAATAGTCTTATACACAAAGTCTAATTTTTCTTCTTGTATCCTAATTGAATTGCTAAAATAACAAAACAACAATATAAATGCTAAAACTATAGACATCATACTAAAATACTTCATAAAACTTCGATATATATGCTTTAAAGCATATGACATAGAAAACATATTCATCACTCCTTACTATTCACTAATTCCATAGGATTTTTTCTAATCATAGAGTATATAAATACAGAGCTTAGACATACAATAAATAAAAACTGTAGAAATTCTATAGTAAAAATAAATCCATTAGATTTTAGTGGTATTATATTATCTTGATTTTCATTACCCTCATCATCATTTTTATTTAAGACATTATAACTTGAATCTGCATTAATACTAAAGCTTTTATCAAATGAGCTGTTCATTACCTGATTTATTGCCATATTGTATGAAAAACTTACTACCTTATCCTCCAATGCATTGGTTATAATTCCACCAAGTATAGTTGAAGGTAATGCTAACAACATACAGCTTATTAACAAATGTGCAAAAGTTCTTCTAAATCCTACTCCAAGTGATAACATTATTCCTGCATTCTTCTTTTCTTTTATAATATATAGTAAAACGAAAAGTATAAGCACTAATATCCAAATTACAATACCTACAGACAATATAATTAAAGCATTTTGTGATAACACTTTTAATACGTTCTTCACAGCATAATATCCTTGATCGTAGTATAAAAAGTATTTATCAAGACCTTTTTGCTTTAGCTCTTCCTTAAAATCTTCAAGTTTATCATTAGGAATGATTATTGAATAGAGTGATGTTGGAATTTGATTAAAGCTTTCTATTTTAACATCCTCTTGTTCAATTGAACTAAGGTCTACTGCCTTTGATGGAGTAAAAATAGTATTAGGTGATAACATAAACTCTACTACCTCTACCTTTGGTGCTTGATATATACCAACAATTTTAAAGGAATGATCCTTAGTTTTTGGCATAGAGTATGGATTAATATTTAAAAACCAAAGTGCTTCTCCTTCAATACTAGAGTTTGGACTAAAAAATGCTGCAACGTTAGGAGTTCTATTTAAAGGAGCATTTATAAGACTTGAGCTTAAAAAATATTCATACTTTGCCTTAGAAAGCGATATATCTATTTCATCTCCTACGTTTAGATTATTTAAATTTGCAAATTGCCAGTTAACAATACATACATTTTCCCCTTGCTTATATTCTTCAGCTGTTATTTCTCTTCCTTTAACTATAAAAGCTTTTTTTTGATTAAAATGAGGTACTGCATTTATATTGTCTATACCTATAACATTTACAGAACTATTAATAGTCTGGCAATTTTCAATTAATCGTTTAAAATCAGCCCCTTCATCAGAATTTAAGTATGTCTTTGCATCTTTCTCTAGTTCTACATATGAATTAAAATATCCCTCACATTTTTGATTAGAAATAAAATTTAAATTTTTATCAAGTGTTATATTTTTAAAGCTGTTTTCATTGAAAGGGGATATCCTGTCATAATATTTTCCTGCACTATCTCTTATTCCTCCCACAACCGCCATAAAATTTTTAGTAAGCCCAGCCATCAAATATTTCTTTCCAATTTCAAATAATCCCATAGCATTCATCTCGGATTCTGTTGTATAGGTTTCAACATAACCAAAAACTTCATAGCTAGGATGCAGTGTAAGTATATTATTGATAATTTTCCAATTAACTACCTTTAAATCTTCTATAGCTGGATTGCGTTTTTTTAAATTACTAGCATATTTTATCGTTTCAATTCCTACACATTCCAATTCAAAAACTGCCATATTATAACATAAACTCCATTCATTCCAAACCTCACGTTCAGAACCCGGTACTAGTACAGGAATTAAATCTTTTGAAAAAGCTAAATAAGATTTTCGCAAATCCACTTTACCAAAGAT
>DCPV01000244.1 GCA_002323775.1 Firmicutes bacterium UBA1535
TTCAAACAAGTCTATATATAAATAACTTCTATTTTTATAGTTCCCTATATTAATTTATAATGTATAAGTATGTTAAATTACCATTATTACAATCAACTTATAGATATTATTGTAAAAAATTTTATTATAATTTGTGCTTGAATAAAACGAAAAGGATGTGTGTTATAATGAACTTTATTGGTGTTGATATAGGCTCTACTGCTGCCAAAACTGTGATATTTGACGGCAATAAAATTATAAACTGCTTTACCCTGCCAACCGGCTGGAACAGTAAGGAAACTTCGGAACTAATTAAAAATAAACTTATTGATTTTGGTGTCAAATTCGATAAAAATGATACAAAGGTCATTGCAACTGGATATGGAAGAATATCTGTAGCCTTTGCAGATGATGTAGTAACGGAGATAAAATGCCATGGTCTAGGCGGCGGTTATCTTTTAAAAGAAAATTGTACTGTCGTTGATATCGGAGGACAAGATACAAAAGTCATAACATATAAAAATGGCATGGTAACAAGTTTTTTGATGAATGATAAATGCTCAGCAGGAACAGGAAAATTTATAGAAATTATGGCTAATAGAATGGGACTTAGTCTTGAAGAATTTTTAGAGCTTTCATCGTTTGGAAAAGCTCTTAATATAAGCTCAATGTGCACAGTTTTTGCTGAATCTGAGGTTATTGGATACATAGGAGCAGGTGCTGACAGAAGGGATATAGCCGCAGGTGTCATAGATTCTGTAGTGACTAAGGTAAGTCAATTGGTAAACAGACACGGTATAGAGGGCAAATGTATACTCACCGGAGGTTTGAGCCAATCTTCACACGTAGCAAGCAAGCTATCTGAAAAAATAGGACAGGATGTTGTTACAAATGAGCTCGGAAGATACGCAGGTGCTTTGGGTGCTGCAATTATAGCATCTAAATAAAAATATTGCCAATACATGAAAATTCACGTATTGGCAATTATTTTATTTAATTGGAGAGTTCTCTTTCCTATTAGATAAGTTTTATTTTTTATCTATTTTAAAATCTCTATAAATGCTGCAATTCTTGTATTTAATTGTCCTGCATCAGATTGTGAATAATCTGTCTCAATTGTCATATAAGGTATATTTTTTTCATTTTCAGTAAATCTCTTAATTTGAAGCGTTTCAACACTATAAGGGTGACATGATGTAAGCACAACATCCATAACTCCATCTACTTGATACTCATCTATCATTTTGTCCAAAAGCTCTAATCTTTTACCGTTTGGAGATATACATGCACAACCGATATTCAAATACTTGCGAGCTATAGCTTCGTAGATATCCTCAGCATTTTCGTCAACATTTTCTTCTATTGCTTTAGCACCGCCGCAATTTTCCAAAGCAACTACGCAGCCTCCGTTATCCTCTATAGCTTTAAATATCTTTGCACTTACTCCCCCTATTGGTGAGCCTGTTATCAATATACGTGGTTTTTTTGCATCTTCTTCATTAGGAACATATTCACTCTTAATCTGCTCGATAAGAGCCTTCATTTCTTTTATATTTGCTTCTTTATCGAACTTAAATCCTGCTCCGTAAAGAGTATTATGTACTTTAGAGCCTTGTATTGGTGAAGGTTTTAATTTACCTAGACTATAGAATTCTTTTCTTACATCTCTTTCTCTGTTTTTAAGTTTTACAGCCTCTCTCAGTTGTTCCTCAGTTATTGTAACACCAAAGAATTCTTCAAGCTTTTCCTTATACCCTATAACTTCTTTTTTCCACATCTCAAATCCGCTTTTACCAGTTGCACTGTTAGGAAGCTCCATGATATGCACAGGTTTAAATTCGCTTAAATATTCATACATCTTTTTCTTTCCGTCACAAGTAGATTCTCCTACAACTAAATCTGAGAAATAGAAAAATGGACATTTATCAGTTTTAGCAAATCCATAGCTTGCCTTTATAAGTGGACATAGGTTCTTTGGCAAGTCCTTTTCAGCTTCCGGTATTGTCTCCTCTGAAAACGAACATAGTCCAATAGGAACTGCACCCATAGCCATTGGAATTTCCTCAGGCATAAATGTACAAAAAACTCCTACAACCGGTATTCCTTTTTCCTTAATTTCCTTAACAGATAAAAAAGCATTTCTTCTTGCCTCTGCAAATTCTTCAAATATCGCCGGCAATTCTTTTTTTATTTCCATCATAACCTCCAAAACATTTTTTACTCTTATTTTACTGAGCTTGTCTACCTTAACAATCGTATTGAAGTTCAATCAATTTGTCAATTCAAAATAAATTATACAATTTGACTTAATTATGAAATTTTTTTATCTTTTTAGACAATTTAAGATATATGGGTCAAATTGCTTAGATAGTATACCTTTCCTATTCAGGTACCTATCACTAACCTAACTGTAAAATATATCAAATATGTAAATGTTAGTTGTAGCTAACTTAATGTCAAAATATATGGTTAGTCAACGCTAGCCATATATTGAAGTATTATTCTTTTATCAACTGGTAATTTTTTGAAGTCTTAATCTTCCACAAGTCCATATTTTACTTTTATTCTATCAAGCTTTTCGAGCATTGGCTCACCCATAGTCAATAGGAAAAACACAGTTGCCGTAGCATGGATTAAATCAAATGGCGCTCCTGTTACCCAAGATGTGACTATCATCGGAAAGGATATCTTTGATTGAAACATTATAACTGAAGCCGGATTCATAATACCGCCGTACACAAAGAACACTGATATACCGCCAAATATCGCAAGTGATAAGCTGTCTCTCCTTAGGAAGCCCTTACGAAACAAAAATCCTGACAAAAACCCTATAATCCCCATAGCAAACATCTGCCAAGGTGTCCAAGGACCTTGTCCATAAAGCATATTGGATAAAAACATCGTCATTGAACCTACAAGAAAGCCACTTTCAGCTCCAAATGCAACACTTGATATAATCACTACAGCTGCAACAGGTTTAAACTGAGGTAACATAAAGAAAGCCGCTCTGCCTGCAACTCCTATTCCACATAACGCAGCAATAATTACCAGTTCTCTCGCTTGAGGCTTGCGTCCCTCAAAAATCATTACAAATGGTATCATAGTTTCTAAGATTATAAGCAGAGATATAAAATAATATTTTCTATCTCCTAAATAAAAAATACCTATGTATATTGTAAGAGGTATAAGCAGCAATATCAACGCAGCAGCGATTAAGGTTCGTTTTGATAGCTTCCTTCTGTCTCTTTTAACTTGGATAATTGATTGAGGTACTTTGCTTTTAGAAAATATTGACATGCAAAATGCAGCAGCTGAAATTGTTAGTACAATGAGCGTACTCACATAAGTCCATAATTGCTTTGATGTAAATTGTTCCATAGCCATTTGCTCTCCTTTAAGAGTTGTCCACGCAAAACTCGCTATGATAGGAAATAAATTTTTAATGCTTATAAAAAGTGGTATAAATGAAATAATCGCTATTATTTTCTTAATTATTGTTAGATTTTTTTTAAAAAAATTATTAAATCCTTTTAAAGAAAAATCGCTTTTTTCCGCTTTTGCTTTATTAACATATTCATTCATACTGTTGATGTCGTCTGTTATCGTGATATTTTCTGATGAAGCATCATTATCTATAACACTTCCTCCGCAAGCTATGATGATATCCTCTGCTGTAACAGCCTTAGGAATTAAATGCCTTGCCATTCGATTTGCCGCTGTAGTATAAAAGCTATTGCCAGAAAAAAACTGCCTCGGTTTAGCATCTGTTACAATCCCTCCGTCAAAAAACAAAGCACATCTGTCCGCATAACTAGCACAAAATTCTATATCATGGCTTACCATAACAATTGTAACATCATTTTTTAAGAGCCTTTTTAAAATACCTGCAAATATCTGTTTAAACTCTGCATCCATACCCTTTGTCGGCTCGTCCAAAAGCAAAATTTTCGGCTCAAGTAACAATACCTTTGCTAAAGCAGCTCGTTGCTGCTCACCACCGGATAAATCATAAGGATGTTGATTCAATAAATTTTCTAATCTGCAAAGAGCTGATACATTCATAACTCTTTTTTGACGCTCATCTGCTGTTAGTCGACGTCCTTTAAGCATTTCAAGTAAATCTAACTCAAGATTTTTTTTAATAAACAATGCTTGCGGATTTTGAGGCAACACCCCAAGAAGTCCATTGAATTTTTCATTATCTGGGATTGTATGAAGTGGTCTGCCACAAAGCATTACATTTCCTCTATAAGGTCGATTAAGTCCGGACAGTAGGGAAAGAGTTGTTGTTTTCCCTGTGCCATTTCCACCTAATATAGCTAAAAACTCCCCTTTTGATACCTTAAGATTTACTCCCTTAACTACATCTGGCAAGTCTTTCTCATATCTAAACCACGCTTCTGCAATGCTTATTACTTCATTTTCCTTGTTTAGATAATCTTCTTTTTTAGATGGTTTTCTAATTTCTTTTATAGTGAAATCCTCTTTATTAAACGTTTTAGATTTATAAAAATTTTCTTTTATTTCTTCACTGAAATATATTTCACTTTCTTTTGCAAACTCATCTAACCATTGTCTGCCCTCTCTTACTGTTATAGGGCAATTTAGGCTATTTTCTACACCTGCATAAACTCTCATAGGAACAGGCATTGCCAAAAACATTTTATTATTCTTTTTATTTAAGGATTGTCCCACATCTCTTGGACAGCCATCAAAAACAATACTTCCTTTATCCATTACCACAGCTCTGTCCGCTATTGGCATAGCTTCTTCAAGTCTATGTTCTGTTAGAATGACTGTCGTTCCAAGCTCTCTGTTTATTTTTGCTAAGGTTGCAAGAAAATCCGAAGCCGCAATTGGGTCTAATTGACTTGTAGGCTCATCTAAAATTAAAACAGATGGCTGCATTGCCATTATACTTGCCAGATTTAAAATCTGCTTTTGTCCTCCGGAAAGCTCTGTTACATTTTTATAAAACCAATTTTGTATGCCAAAAAATGATGCCATTTCAGCAACCCTTAGTCTTATTGACGCTGTATCAAGAGAAAGGCTCTCGAGTCCAAAAGCAAGCTCATGCCAAACCTTATCCGTAACAATCTGATTTTCCGGACTTTGCAGTACAAATCCTATGTGTGATGATTGTTTTTCATGACTTAACTCATCTAAGGGTACTCCCTTAAAGCAAATCGTACCGCTTTTTATGCCATGAGGTGCTAAAACTGTTTTTAATTGTCTGAGCAAGGTTGTCTTTCCACAGCCTGATGGTCCGCACAAAACAACAAATTGACCTCTTTCAATACTTAAAGATATATTATTTAGGACAAGTCTTTCCTGCTCAGGGTATGAAAAGGTCAAATTTTTAATTGTGTAGCTTTCCACTGTTTTTCCTCCTTAATAGTTATAATTACCGGCACTAGACAAAGTACTGCATACGAAACAAACAAGCTTATATTAAATAAATTAAGACTTACTCCTTTCATTGTAGGAAAATATCTCCATTTAAAAGTTCCCAAGATACTGCCCCAAAAAAGATAAGAGCCTAACAATACAATTGCAGCTAATGCTGTTTTATCTCTTTTTTCAAATTTGTATATAGAAAATGCTGTTCTGTTCGGAAGCCCATAGCCCCTGCTTCTCATACTGTCAGATGTTTCTATGGCGTTTTCCAATGCCCATGTAATCATTATAGATAAAATTGTAATTCCATGACGAGCCCTTTGAAAAATTCCACCATTTGAAACATCTTTACCTATACACCTTTGAGCATTTGACACTATCTTAATCTGTGCTTTGAATTTAGGTACAAATCTAAGAGACATAGACAAAACAAGGGACATCGAAGGTATAATTCTTCCAAATAAATATACAAATTTATCAGAATTTATAACTTCATTAAAGCATGAAAACCAGCAAACAACTGTTGCTAACATACAGGATGCGGCTATGCCATATGCAATAGATTCAAGTGTCAATGGATTTCCAGTATTTAAATATGTGATTATAGTCGCTCCCTCGTGGTTAAATGCTGGATTTATAAGCGCTGTAATCAGCATGCTTGGTAAAAGGAAAATCAAATTAAATTTTACTGCCTTTTTACCTTTTAAAATTGTTGAATATATAAATGCACATACAATAGAAATAGTAAGACATATAGGGTGCATGAAAACCATTGAAAATGCAAATATTAATCCAAAATATAGAAAATTTACAAGAGGATGATAATTAGAAAATGCGTCTTTCATAATTAGTCTCCTACAGAATAAAATCCACCCACATCAACACCTAGATTGCAGGTATACACCCATTCTATAACATCGCCCTCTTTAAGCTGATAGCGTGAACAGCCATAATTTGGAAACCAATTATTAACCTTGTACATCCAACCTGAAAGCTCACCGCAATCAAACTCATAGAGATTATTTATTCCTTCGATATAAACGGAATTGTACATAGGTGTATTGGCAAATTCCATATGTATTTTTGCCTTTTTCATCTCTCTTTGCAAAACATTAAATACACTCTCTCCCTCATAAAATGTAACTGTTTTTGTTGCAAATATTACACCGTCCTCGGGAACAAGCTCTACTTTTTCCTTATCAAGCCAATCCATATTGTCTAATATAGTATCACACCTAACAGATAGGGTACAAGTACGCTCAACATCAGTTATAGTTGCATTTTGCGGCTCAACTGGTATAGGCTTGCCCTCTGGTACTGGGTCTGTAAGATACTTATCCTTGCCTGTTGTCGAATCAATAATCATTCCTTGCGATTCAGAATAGCTCTTAGAGCCTTCTTTGACACCAGCAGACGAATTTCCTCCTGCCAATTTCTTAGCAAGCTCTACTTTTTCAGAGGCTGATAGTCTAGTTTCATTTCCTTTTGGGTGCAATTCTATACTACTTTCAGACTTTTTGCCTTCATCTGTTATCTTATTATCTTTGTTATTTTCGCTATCTTTATTTTCTTTATTGTCTTTATTTTCGGAATTATTACTTTCGTTATTTTTAGTATTTTCTGTTTTTCCATCTAAACTTCCAGAATTAAAAGATGACTCCAAATCTTCATTTGACTCTTTATCATCCATTTTATCTGTTACATATAAATCATTAGTATTCTTACTACTATCATTATTTTTGTCATTTGAAGCTATATTGCTATGAGGTGAGCTTACATTCCAGCCTTGAAGTCCAGGAGCTCCTCCACCATACCAAAATGCAGCCGCAAGAACTGCTATAATAACAGCAAAAGCAATTATCTTATTTTTGGTTATTTTCATTGATATGCCCGCACACTGATTGTATCTATTTAAAATTATGAATAAATAAATTTTATAAAATCAGTGTCTACTTTCTATACTTTATATAATATAAGAAACCTTAACTACAACAAATTTGCCAATCCGAGCATATTAAACAGCATCTGTGCTATCTCCGATCTCAAAATGTTATCTTTAGGTCTGATATCTAAATCTGCTTGGTCTAATATATTTTCCTTGTAACAAAATGCCAAAGCTTCCCTAGCCCAAGCATCGCTTTTTACATAATCTCCAAATTGAGCTAATGTGTCTCGTATCATGCCATTATTAAGGGAAGTGTCCATACCGCAAAGCTTCGCAGCTCTTGCAATCATAATAGCAGCTTCTTGCCTTGTGATTTCCCCATTCGGATTAAATTTAGCATCACCAGTTTCAGTTACACCAAGTACTATACCATAGCTATTTGCAGTTCCAATATATCCAGAATACCACTTTGTAGCAGGAACATCCTTGAATTTATCATTTACAGCAGACTTTAATCCCAAGCTTCTAACAACTATAGCTGCAAACTCTGCACGAGTCATTGTTTCATTTGGTTTGAATAAATTCTCAGTCTTACCGTTAATAATTTCTCTTGATGCCAAAGCTTCAATAGCCGGCTGATTTTTATGTGCAAAAACACCTGTTATATCATCAAATGTTCTCCCAGCTAATGTGATAGGTCTATACAGCACATCCTTATTTTTGTTAGGCAAGCCACTCCCCGGTTGTTCAGCTTCAATTTTCCCCGTTATTTTCAATGAGTCATTCATGCGATACAGAGTATTTTTACCAAGGCGTGCTCGTTGTGCTGCAACGAGTCCATAAAATCCTTGCTCCGAAGCCATCTGATTAGAGCCACTACCATCAGCAGTATGTAAGAAGCCCCTGCCCTTCAAATAAAATGTCATTAGATTGTCAATTGTAGAATTACCATCTTTAACAAACCTTTCATCATCAAGTGGTATACCAAGTTCACAAAGAGCTACAATCATTTGTACACAGCTTTCTGAATTAGCAGTTCCCCAACTAGAAAATCCACCTTTAGAATTCTGCTTTTTAGACATACACTCTAAAGCTTCCTCAGTTGCCTTCTTAACCTCAGGCTTATCTTGATACTTAGCTAAGGCTTGCAATGCCATACCGGTTATATCAGGATCAGAGACACCATCACCTGCGGTAGCATACTGTGTTCCTCCGAATAATGACCATCCACCATCAGATAGTTGACAATCAAGTATTCTTTGTATATACATTTCTCTTGTAGCTTGAGTTTTAGCTTCAGAATTTTGAGGCATAGGGTAATTTCCTGAATCAAGAGCAATAAGTGCCCAAATAGGGCCGTTCAAACCCTGCCAAATAGTTTTATCATAGTCTCCAAGAGCTGTAGTCAGATTGTATCCCCCTACATCTCTAGCATCCTTGCCAATAGATGATAAGGCAACAATAATCCTTGAATATTCAGTATATTTCTTATCATGCAAATTTCCTTTAAGTGATTTTACATATTTTTCAACTGTAGCGTAATACTTTTCGTAA
>DCPV01000063.1 GCA_002323775.1 Firmicutes bacterium UBA1535
AACAACAAACGTACACAGCCAGTAAAAAGCTTTTGGCTTAGAGAAGATGATGAAAAAGCAGATGAGAATAATACATCAAAGGGTGTCCGTATAGTGAAAAACATTCATCCTGATAAACAGCTGGATGATAAATTGGGAGAATTATGCCAGCAAACAAAGGATAAAGGTGTTTCAGGCTTAATAAGCCATTTAGGCGTATTTTACTCTAATGACAGACAGCACAATTGGATAAGCAGTGGTGTAAATGTAGATAATTTATTGAATCTTATTGAAAATAAGACAGTGGAAAAAGTTCTTAATTGCATTGGAAATAGCGATAGATTGAATATTTTACTTGCTATTTTAAAGAAACCCATGTCTGTAGCTGAGATTGTAAAGGAATGTAAGTTAAATTCGACTGGACAGGCATATCACCACATGAGGCCTTTACTTGTAGCTGATTTGATTGTTGAAGACGTTAATAACAATAAGGGTGTATATGCGATACAACCGCATAAGGTTCAAGGAATTATTATGCTGCTGGCTGGAATTAGCGATATGAATGGTAATTGGGATGATAATTAAGGACTTAAAAGCTATAATTAAATTATAGCAAATACATATTTATTTCTTTTAAAAAAGTGATTTCAATATGTAGTTAATAATTAAACAAAATATGGAGGACTCAAAAAATGCAAGAAAATACTCAAGAAAAGATTATTTACCCATTAGGAAAAACAATAAAAAGAATGTTAAAATATGTTACCGCAAATAACAAAAAACTTTACTCATTTTTTGTCATTTACACAATAGCAGCTGTAATATATCCATTTTTCCCAGTTATATTACCTAAGCTTCTGATTAACGAATTATCGCCATGGGATAAAGCCAGCATTGAAAATATACTAATAATAGTATTTAGCTATTTTGTTCTAAGCTCGATATTTGGATATATAAAATCTTTTGTTATCAATCATACTAGCAAGATGATTACTTTAATGAGATTAGATTATTTAAGGGATTTCACTGATAAATTAATAAGCCTTGAATATAAATATGCAGAGGATGCAGACTTTTATGAGGAAAATCAAAGGGCATTTAATGCAACAAACAGTAATTTTAATGGTATAGAGGGAGTATATCATAAGTTGTTTGAAACACCGTCTATTTTTATAACTACGGTAGTATTTGTATTATTTATAGGTATGCTAAACACATGGATACTGCTTGGTCTAATAATGAATTTAGTAGTAACTCTTTTGATAAACAGGGGAGTCCAGCAATATACATATAAAAATAAAAAAGCCTTAGCACATTCGGAGCGTAAAACTGCCTACTATTATAATACGACTCACGATTTTGGCTTTGGAAAGGATATAAGAGTCTATAATCTTAAAAATAGAATATTAGATAATTATAATAAAGAAATAGAAGGATATGTTGCAGTAAATAAAAGGATAAAAAATAAGGAATACGCTTTAGGCTTTCTCGCACTTTTTACATTATTAGTAAGTGATATATTGACCTATGGGATATTAATATACAAAACTGTAAATGGAATGTCTATAGCAGATTTTTCAATGTATTTGACAGCTATTATTTCTTTGTCGATGATGCTTAAGTCCTTAATAGAGGATTTAACTACAATTTACGTTGAGGGTCAATATGTTAATGATTTTTATGATTTTTTGGATGCTGATTATGGCGAAAAGGGTGGAGAACTTAAAGCTATAACAGGGGACACTTTAGAAATAGAATTTAAGAATGTAAGCTTTAAATATCCTAAAACAGAAAAATATATTTTAAAGAATTTAAACTTAAAAATAAGTAAGGGTGAAAGATTAGCTATAGTAGGTGTAAATGGAGCAGGGAAAACAACCTTAGTAAAGCTAATGACTGGATTGTTTGATCTAAGTGATGGAGATATTTTAATTAATGGTATATCTATAAAGAAATTTGATAAAAAAGCTCTTTATTCGATGTTTTCAGTAGTATTCCAAGAGGTTAATGTGATTGCATATACAATAAGGGAAAACGTAGCTTGCTCGTCTATAAATGTTGATGACGAGAGAGTTTGGAAGGCTCTTGAAAAGGTTGGACTTAAAAATAAGGTGCAAGGTTTTGAAAAAGGCTTAGATCAAATGATGCTAAAGATTATAGAAGAAGATGGAACAGAATTTTCGGGAGGAGAGCAGCAAAAACTTGCAATTGCAAGAGCTTTATATAAAAATGCCAATATGGTAATAATGGACGAACCAACAGCTGCGTTAGACGCCTTGGCTGAGGCCGAAATTTATCAGAATTTTAGTGAGCTAATACAGGGTAAAACAGCAGTTTATATTTCTCACAGACTAGCAAGTACCAAATTCTGCGACAAAATTGCATTGTTTGATAAAGAGGGCTTGTGTGAATATGGTAATCATGAGGAACTGATGGCACTTCAAGGAAAATACTATGAAATGTTCAGCATACAGGGCAAATATTACAAGGAAGGAGCTGAGATAACTAATGAATAATTTTAAAAAATTAAAAATGTTTATCAAACTATCATGGGAAATTTCTCCGGCTTATATATTTATTTTGTTGGCTAATACATTAATTAGCAGCACTAGGTTATTCTTAAATATTATACTTCCGAAATATTTGATAGATGAATTAGTTTTACTTTCCAATTATTCTAATATTCCTTCAGTCAAAAGCTTTATTCCTTCAGTTGTGAATTTTGAATATTTGTTAGAAAACAATGCGTTAAACAAATTGCTTTTGTTTGGAGCAATAATAATTCTCTCAAATCTTTTGTTTGCTTTTTTAGAAAATACAATGAAAAGAATATTAGATGTCAAGTCTATTTATGTTAGAGAAAAAATGAATCAAGCAATGTCAAGAAAAATTATGAGCCTTGATTTTTCTTACCTAGAAGATCCATACTATTTGGATTTAAAAGAGAGGTCTATATTTGCTCTAAATATTATGAGAGTTTTACAAACACTTATAGATAATATTGCTAAGGCACTCAACAATATTGTTACGATTATAGGCTTGATAGTAATTTTATTTACATTAAGCTGGGTTTTAGTTGTATTTTCACTTGCGGCAGTTGTATTGCAAAATTTTGCATATAAAAGCTTTATTGAACATCAAAAAAGTATGAATGATAGACTTATACCTACAAATAGAAGATTAGGATATTATATAAATCTAACTGGGAGCGAAACAATACAAAAAGACATAAGATTGTTTAATATGAATAAAATGCTGATAGATAAAATTAGTGCTTACAATAAAGAGATATATTATGGAGGTATTGAATTTTATCGTAAAAAAGGTAAATTTGAAGGAATGACTGGTATAATTAATGACTTGCAGGCAGCAATTTCTTATGGCTATGTGGGACTTCGAGTAATAAGTGATAACTTTGGAGCTAAAATTGGTCTTGGCTCATTTACTATGTACGTTTCAGCAGCCATTAATTTTACAAGAACAACAGTAGCGCTAGGAAGAAGTATAACAGTTATAATGCAAATGCTTGGATATCTTGATCCATTTATGGAGTTCATGTCATTACCTAATGAAAATATAGAGGGCAAAACAAAGTTCTCAGGTGAAGTGGAAAGTATTAAATTTGAAAATGTATCTTTCAAATATCCAAAGAGCGATAAGTTTGTTCTTGAGGACATAAGCTTTGAAATTAATAAAAACGAAAAAATTTCAATTGTTGGACTTAATGGTGCAGGAAAGACGACATTAGTTAAGCTCATATGCAGGCTGTATCATCCGACAAATGGAAAGATATACATAAATGGTCATGATATATTTGAGTATGATTATGATAGCTATATGAATAGCATAGCAACAGTGTTTCAGGATTTTAAGATATTTGCATTCAGCATAGACGAAAATATAAGCTGTAATTTTCAAAACTCAAATACTGAAAGGGTTATGGAATTAATAAAGGATGTTGGTCTGGATGAAAAGATTAAGATTTTGCCAAAGGGAGTTGCTTCAATGTTTGGCAAAGCCTATGATGAGGATGGTATTGATATGTCTGGCGGTGAGAAGCAAAAGATTGCAATAGCAAGGGCATTATACAAAAATGCCTCGCTTATCATACTTGACGAGCCAACAAGTGCCTTAGACCCATTAGCAGAAGCAGAAATATACGAAAATTTCAATAATTTAGTAGGAGATAAAACAGCAATATACATTTCTCACAGAATGTCAAGCAGTGTTTTTTGTGACAAGATATTGATAATAGACGAGGGTAAGGTCAAAGATTTTGATACTCATAAAAATCTGATGAAAAAGACAGAGAGTTTGTATTATAAATTGTTTAATTCTCAGGCAGTTAATTATAGCGAATAATAAGAATAAAGTTACTTGATTTTTAATCATATAAAAATATAGAGACATTTTGATTGCTTTGTAGAAATAATAAGGCAATTGAAACGTCTCTTTGTTTTTTTATATTATTTTAATAGCATCTCTATAATCATTTTTGAAGCTGTTAAAAGAGATATTATAATAAATATAGGTTTTATGAATTTTGCTCCATTTTTGAGAGCAAACTGTGTACCAAGTTTAGCACCGATTATTGAAAATATAGCTACAGGTATACCATAAGCATATATAATTTTACCATTTATCGCATATACAATAAGAGCGACTATGTTACTTGTAAAGTTCATAATTCTGGCATTGCCTGATGCTTTCGTGAAATCAAAGCCATATATTGCTATAAGTCCAAAAATTAAAAATGTTCCAGTTCCCGGACCAAAAAATCCATCATAAAATCCAATAAATAGGGCTAATGTACATGTAAAAACAATATTTTTTGTTGTATAGCCAGTAAAATTTTCCTCTACTCCAAGCTTTTTTGAAAAATATGTATAAATTCCAATAAAAACAATCATTATGCTTATTATAGTTTTTAAAAAGCTTTCAGGTATACTTAGCGCTGTGCCTGCACCTGTCATAGCTCCAATTACTGTAAGAGGCAATGCGAATTTTAATATCTTAAAATCAGCCTTTTTGCTTTGTATAAACTTTATACTACTTGTAAAAGAAGCGGAGGTAGCAGAAAATTTATTAGTTCCATTAACCATTGTGGGGGGCAATCCAATAAGCATATAAGCAGGAACACTGATAAGTCCTCCACCTCCGGCAATAGAATCTACAAAGGCGGCTATAAATCCAGCAAAACACATAAAAATCAAAGATGGTACAGACATATTAAAACACATTCCTTTCCAAATACTAATCTAAATTTAAAACCATACTAAAATTTAAGTAAAAATACAGAAATCAAAGATTTTTAATTAAATTTTTAGAGCTTTTATAATTAATATTAATATCAAATAAAATTATGTTAGAATTTGATAAAAAAACATTTTATAAAACAACATACGAGCAATTTTACCATAATAAAACAATTGTTACAAGTAGAATTTTGAAGAAATTTGGGTATTGAATTAAAGCAAATTTTAAAATAAAAAATTCGAACATGTTTCATTGAATTTAATATTATTATGTGCTATAATTTATCATGCAATAAGGACAACGTTATTAATATCAAGTACACCTTATTTAGCATTAAAATACATTTAAAAAGGAGAATAATATGAATTCTGTATGGTCTTTGGACAAACTTTACACAGGATACGATGATCCTAAGTTCATTGAAGATTTAAGCAAAGTTGATGGATCTATCAGTGAAATGAACAATTTTGTAAATAATTTAGAAAAAAATGAAGCATCAAATAATTTATTAAAAGCAATTGAGATACTTGAAGAACAAGAAAGGCTTTTTTCTAAGTTATTTTCTTTTGCCAGCTTGAAGCAATCAGTAAATACTAAGGATGCGGATAGTGCGTCTTATCTTGGTAGATTAAGTGACAAAGCAAGTAGTACTACAAAACCATTAACAATATTAAAAAAATACATAGCGAATATTAAAAATCTTGACGAAATAATTAATTCTAACTCACTTTTAAAAGAATATGAATATTTTCTAAAATTAATAGTTGAGGATAACAAGTATGTTTTAAACGATCAAGTAGAAGAAGTAATATCAAAATTTAATATAAGCGGTGGAAGTGCATGGTCAAAACTTCAGTCGTACTTAACATCTTCTGTTCAAGTAGATTATAATGGCGAAAAAACCAATTTATCTACAATCAGAAATCTTGCTTATGATGCTGACCCGATAGTAAGAAAGGGAGCATATGAGGCAGAGCTTGCTTGTTATGAAAAAATAAAAGATTCAGTAGCATTTTCTTTAAACAACATTAAACTACAGGTAATAAATGAGTGTAAATTAAGAGGATTTGAATCACCTCTTGCTCAAACTTTACATAATGCTCGTATGAAGCGTGAAACTTTAGATGCCTTAATAGAGGCAATGAAGGAATATTTACCTAAGTTCCACCAATATCTAAAGGTTAAGGGAGAAACGCTGGGCTATAAAAATGGTCTGCCATGGTATGACATGTTTGCGCCTATGGGCAATAACAACAAAAAATATACTATAGAAGATTCTAAAGATTATTTAATTAATTTGTTTAAAGGTTTTGCACCGGATCTTGCAGAAATGGTTAATCGTGCATATGATGAAGAATGGATTGATTTTTATCCAAGAGAAGGCAAGGTTGGCGGAGCATTTTGTGCTGGTATATACCCAATAAAGGAAAGTAGAATTTTAACTAATTTTGATGGGAATTTTGGTGATGTAGTAACAATGGCACATGAATTAGGTCACGCATATCACAACTTAAATGTAGTAGATAATAGAATTTTAAATACAGATTATTCAATGCCTGTAGCAGAGACAGCGTCAACATTTAATGAAAATATCATAATGAATGCTGCAATTTCTTCTGCAGAAAATGATGATATTAAACTTGCATTAGTTGAAAGCCAGCTGCAAGATGTGACTCAAATTATATGCGATATCTATTCAAGATATTTATTTGAAACTGCTGTGTTTGAAAATAGAAGTGATAGCTTTATGTTCTCAGATAATCTTTGCGAAATAATGCTAAATGCTCAAAAAGAAGCTTATGGTGATGGACTTGATAACAATATTCTTCACCCATATATGTGGGTATGCAAAAGCCATTACTATAGCTCAGGTACAAGTTTCTACAACTTCCCATATGCGTTTGGTGGACTGTTTGCAAGAGGGTTATATGCTAAGTACCAAGAAGAAGGAGAAGCATTCGTACCAAAATACAAAGAATTGCTTAAGGCTACAACAATTATGAGTGTAGAAGATGTAGCTAAAATTGCTGATATTGATTTAACTGATAAAAAATTCTGGAAAAAAGGTCTTGAATCTTTTGCTAAGCAAATAGATATATTTGTAGAATTAGTTAATAAGAAGTAATAATTTAATATCTATGTAAGTTTTAAGGCATATACATTATCAAAAATGTATGTGTCTTTTTATTTATGATTAGCATTTTACGGTAATAGATACCCCTCTAGTATTCTGTATCATATTTTACATCATAATGAAAATATTGTACGCTAAGTTTTATATGTCCTCAATTTCAATGACTTACCATTGAAACACAGTCACTTTTACATTAAAATATTTAATAGCCGAATCTTCAAGAAATGAAGTACCGGGGATTTTATATCGGGGTGAAGCCATAAAAATGGCGGGGTTCCTCAACCCTAATCCGTCAACTAACTCGGGAGGCAGAAGGAGGATTATATGAAATTCAAAAGTTTAAAGTCAATTTTATTGGCTACAGTTCTGATTGCAGGTATAACTTTATTTTCGGGTAATGCTTATGCGGCAACTTACACCACAGTCAGCGGTGACTCATTATTTAAAATAAGCCAGATATTCAACACATCAATAACAAGCTTAATGAATGATAACAAGCTGACATCTACAAATTTAAACATTGGGCAAAAGTTAAACGTTCCCGGTATTACTCATACGGTTAAAAAAGGAGAAAGCTTGTATTTAATCTCTAAATCGTACAAAATCTCATTGGAAACATTAAGGCGTGCAAATAACATATATACGGATTATTTAGATATTGGCCAAAAATTAAATGTTCCTGCAAAGTCTTCGACAGCGCCTGAGTCAGTGGACTATACACCA
>DCPV01000133.1:0-3816 GCA_002323775.1 Firmicutes bacterium UBA1535
AAGAATTTTGATATAATAAATTATTCAATTCTTCCACCGTTCTTTGTTTACCCTGAATAGTGTTAATGCTTAGTCTCAAGCCGTGTTCCAAAACTTTTAAAGGTTCAATTTCATTATTTAATATATCTTCAATTATTATAATTTTCGTATTATTTTTAGAATGTTTTTTGCAAAGCTCTAATAGTTTTTTACATTCTATATCACAAAAATCGTGTAAGATGTTAGATAAAATTATATAATCATAATGTGCATTTAGTTCTAATGAAAAAAAATCTCCTTCTATAAATTTAATATTACTTACTTCATTAAGCTTTTTAAATTCTTCGCCTACAGCACAAGGTATGCTTTTATCTACTACTGTTATTTCACAATTAAGGTTGTTTTTAAGAATTGCATTAGAAAGTCCGCCACTATTCCCACCAATATCTAAAACACTGGAGTTATCAAATTCACATATTTTGCATAATGCTTGACCTATTTCAAAGCTTACTGCATAATTACATCTGGAATAGATTTCATATTCTAAATCAGATATATTATCAAAAAAACTACCATCTTTTTTTTGATTAATTTTATCAAATAATATCGCCATTTCTTCAATATTATTGCCATTTTTTAGTTTTAATTGCTTTATAGCAGATAAATTCTCATCTGTAGCATAAAAGCTATTATCTTTGTATATTATTAAATTATGTGCTGCCAATAAACGCAATGTTGCATAAAATATGTTTTCAGGTAAACAGCTATTTATTTTATACATATTTGTTTTATATTCTTCATTTGATGGTTTACAATATTTATCAAAAATAAATATCGCTTCATATAATCTGTTATTTTCCATTTAGTAATTCCTCTTTAAAATAGTTTAAGTAATTATATTTTTATTATCACTTTTGTATGTAAGATGGACTTGCGTAAATAGAACAGACACAAGTCCATCTTACATACAATTATTTATGAAAGTATAATTCTCACTAATATTTTTTCAAATTCTTTGTCCTGTTCCTTTGTCCTTTTAGAAGGACCTTTTGTTTTTGCCCCTGTTTTTCTTATTCTTTGACTTATGTATCTTGATTGCAGAAGTATTTCTATATTAAAGGCATTTATCTCAAAGCCTGACGTATGCACTACCCCCTTAGCCTTTGGCAATACAAGGCTTGCAAGTCCATAGTCTTGAGTAACTAAAATGTCTTTATTCTGAAAAATTTGGACAATCTTATAGTCTACTGCATCGTTTCCATTTTCCACTACTATCACTTCATAATCGCTTGTTATAAAATGGTCAGTATCTACAACTATCTTTAAATCTATACCATATTTTTTTGCATTTCTTTCACAAATTTTCATGACGCTTTGTGGGCAAGCATCACCATCTATTATTATTCTCATATCTAAAGCCTTCTTGATTTTAATATTTTTAGGACCAACTTCTTTTAAAAATTGCTTATATGTAACATTTTATGAGTTTATAGAGCTTAAGTTACAAATAATAATTTAGTATATTTATAGCAAAAGTAGTAAACACAAGGTTAAATTATCATCTTAAATATATTATGCTAATATAAATGTTCCCAAAACCTCTATAGGTTTATCAATCAGCTTCTTTAGCAGAGGTAAATCTTTATCATTAATACTTAAAATACAGCTGCATGAAGGTCCTCCGGAACAATTTAAGTTATAGCTTATATTTTCTTTATATTTAATGCTTAAACTGTTACAGTTGCAAAGCTCGTTAATTTCATGCCCTGCACCCTTTGATCCTACAGGAATAATTTCTTTGACATAATCAAGCCTGCTTATTTTTTCGAAATCTTCTACTGACATTACCTTGTCTAAGTTTTTTAAAACGTCATAACCAACAAAGGGAAGTCCTACTGCCACACATAGCTCACCGGCAGAGCTTTTTTTGTATTTTAATCTGTCCTTGTCCACAATTCCAATGCCTGTTACTCCCATTGAGGTTTGTACAGTTTTCATATTTTCCTCGGTACTTCCTGTCAGATGCACCTTGCTGTTCCTTAACTGCTTTATTGTGTTTGTAAAACCCTCTATTATCTTTCTTCCCGTATCTTCCATTTCAACAGATAAACCGTCAGAAAGCAGCATAGGCTCAAAACCCATGCTTAAAAGCTCTGCTAAAACAACCTTAGCAGTTTGCTCTCCTACTATAATTGGTGATGCCTTAACCATATCATGCTCTTTTTCCCCTATAGCACCACAGGAATCACAGGCAACGCCTAAATATCTATTTTCGTCTATATCAATAAGACTTATATCTCTAATTTGTTTTATCAACATCACTTACCGCCTTTTAATATTTTCTTTTAATACTATTTTAAAATAAAATGCAAGATTTGGGAAGTAAATTTTTTATGATTTTTTATTCTTAAGAACAATAATGTATTTTCTATGCTTTAGAAAGTATAAGCGCCAATTCTGCCGGAGGTATAACCGCATTATTAGAAGCCCATGTCAGCATTACATTCCAAAATCCACCTATCCTATATGCAAAAATATAATCAATTTGCGGGTTTATGTTTTGAGCGTCTATCAATAACTCTTGATGTGATTTTATAAATTTTTCAAATTTCATGAACATAAAGCTACTCAATCCGCAATGTTGTATTTTAAGAATAAAAGGAATATATCGCTGCCAAAATTCAAAAAACATCAATGCTGCCTTATATTTATCTGTGGGATTAACCCTATTGAATTCTTCCATATACTCAACACTTAGCTTCTCAATATATTGTTCTAACACATCATTTTTAGAGTCAAAATTCCGATAGAAGGTACGTCTATCTAATTGTGCTTTACGACAGATTTCTGATACGCTTATTTTATCATAATCCATGTTTATCATTAGCTCTAATAATGTCTCGATAATCCACTTCTGAGATTGCAGTGCTGTTGGATTTTTTGTATAATTCATACTTCTTCCTCCATATATATCCGCCACAGTATTCATTTACTTGTAGCACTTGTTTGCGAATTATTGCAACTTTATTTTTATTATAGTATACTATATTTACATAACCGCTACAAGTGTAGCTTTTATGTAAAATTAAAATAACAATATATAAGAAGGTATAAATATATGCTACGATTTATTCAAACAGTTGGTATTATAGGATTTTTTATATGTCTATCAATTATGTATATGACAAATCATGGAGTAAGGGGCATCCAGAAATATTATCCGTCATTTCAAATACCGGATATGAGATTTCATTATAGTGCTGAACAAATAACACATGATTTTGAACAGATTGGAAATGCCGGAAGAACAATTTATCAAAGGTATCTTTACTTGGATTTTGTCTTTATCATTTGCTTTATTATTCTCATGCTGACTATAAGTAATTCTCTGTTTTCAAGAACAATTATCCGTAACTTTTTATTTGCAATTTGTATATTAAGAGCCTTATTTGATATTTTAGAAAACAGCTTTTTACTCTCGGTGCTAAAAAACTATCCCTCAATCAATAAGTCAGTAATATCCGTTTGCTCTTATTTTACAAGTTTCAAATTTATAATGCTCTATATTTGGGTTTTTGCAGTTATTATTCAGCTCATATTAATGGGAATTACAAAAATAAAAGCATTTTAATAATATTATATAACTGAACAAAAAGTATAAGTTAAAATCGTTTATTTTCTTATAATTAAGCTCCAATTTCAAAGCAAGGAAAATATTGAGCAAGTATAGGATAAATCTTGTAAATTTATATTCATACAATGAATATAAAATGAAGTGGAAAACTTGCGGTAATTATGATATAGTGGAACTATCAAATAATATCATTATTTTTATAT
>DCPV01000133.1:4058-4447 GCA_002323775.1 Firmicutes bacterium UBA1535
ATAATATCATTATTTTTATATTTTACGCATAAAGGAGAATTTAAAGATGAAAGGAAAAAAACGAATGATATTAAAAATAATCGGGATTATAGTCGTGTGTGTTGTGCTTGCAATTATTGCCGTAACTTTATTTATAAGACACCAAATAAACAAAATTCCCGCTCTCTCATTTGATGAAGCATTAGCATATACAACACAAAATAATGGCAATGCAGTCATTACAGTAGGTATCATCAAAAATGGAGAAGCCTCTTTCACTGTTTATGGAAATAATGCAAGCAAATTACCACAAAAGTTACATAATTATGAGATAGGTTCTATTACAAAAACTGTCACAGCAACGCTTATAAGCAAAGCAATACAGGATGAGAAAATAAATTTAAACTATA
>DCPV01000133.1:4549-5015 GCA_002323775.1 Firmicutes bacterium UBA1535
ATAGACAAATACCTTGAATTGCCCGAAGGTAAAAACTATCCCACAATTGCTCAACTTCTCACACATACCTCCGGATATAAACCCTATTATTTCCAACAACCCATGATTTCCAACTTTTTTAAAGGAAAAAATGACTTTTACAATATCTCGAGAGAGATGATTTTGGATAAAGTAGCCGATATTAATTTAAACGATAAAACATATTCTTTTAAATATTCAAACTTTGGCTATGCAGTATTGGGGCTTGTTTTAGAGTCGGTTTATAAACAGGATTATACTGACCTAGTTAATGACTATATTTACAATGAATTGGGTCTGCATTCTTCGCAGATTTCCAACAGAAGTGGCGATTTACATAATTACTGGGATTGGTCAGAAAATGACGGATATATACCAGCAGGAGCGATTACTTCAAATATCGAAGATATGTTATCATATGCCAAGCTTCAGATGAACGGTTTTGAAT
>DCPV01000150.1:0-1959 GCA_002323775.1 Firmicutes bacterium UBA1535
GAAAATTTAAAGGATGATAAAAATTTACTTTTTGGACCTGCTTATAAAGGAATTCCATTAGTAGTAACTACTGCAACTGCTTTGTCGGTCATGTATAATTTAGATCTTCCGTTTTGCTTTAACAGAAAAGAAGCAAAAGACCATGGCGAGGGAGGGATATTTGTAGGTAAAAAACCTGAGCCGAATGAGAGTGTAGTTATAATAGAGGATGTTATAACAGCGGGAACAGCAGTCAGAGAAAGCATGGAGATATTTAGCAAAATACCGAATATAAATGTAAAAGCACTGATAATAGCTGTTGACAGAAAAGAAAAGGGACAAGGCACTAAATCCACGATGCAGGAGTTAGAAGAAGAATTTGGAATTAAAGTCTATCCAATAGTTACAATAGACGATATAGTACAATACCTACACAATAGAGAAATAGACGGAAAAGTTTACATTGATGATTCAATGAAGGCGAAAATAGACGAGTATTTAAAAACATACGGAGCGTAAAAGATAATTGAATTTTAGATGTATTTAACTCATAGAGTAAAATAAATATATAAAAATATATGGTATAATTAATAAGGGGGAGCAAATTTTGAAAACTAATAAAAGAATAATCACTCTGATTATTACAATTATGCTTACATTTGCTGCATGTACTTCTACAACAGACACTAATATAGAAGAAAATGCTAAGACACCAGAGAATATTAAGACACCAGAGAATATTAAAAACGAAAATGAGGAGACAAAATATCATAAAATATCAGTTAATAGTAATATAACGAATGATTTAAACATATTAGATACGGATTTAAAAGACAAGCAAATAATCTTTACCGCTGAATATCATGGTATAAAATCTAATAAAGAATTAGAAATTAAATTCTTAAAATATGTTAAAGAGCAAACGAATTTCAAATACATTTTATCGGAGATGCCATATTCACAAGCATTAAAAATAAATGAGTTTCTTGGCACAGGAGAAACATCTATATTAGATGAGTTGTTTAAATATTCTAAAGGAACTTACGCATATGCAAAAGAAAATTATGATATGTGGTTAAGTATATACGAATATAACAGCAGTCTTGATGAAAATGACAAAATAATGGTTATTGGAGTAGATGTAGAGCATCAGGTATCAAATGCAGTAAGAATTATGAGAGAGCTGATACCTTCAAGTGAGGCTCCAAAGGAAATAGAAGATACTATCAATATTCTGAAAAATTACAGTGATATTGTAAATATAAAGTCTGCACATGAGGATTTATTAAACAGAGCGGAGCTTTTTAAAGAATATTTTAAAGAAAAATATTTTAATATAGAGATGATTGTAAGAAATATAAAAAACCTATATTATGTAAGAGAAGACATGAATTTATTTGACGAAAAGAGAGACAAAATAATGTATGAAAACTTTATGGATATACACGAAACCATAGAAGACGGTATTTTCTATGGACAGTGGGGTCATAATCATACATACCAATCAGAAGAAAATGGACTAAAATGGTTTGCGGCATATTTGAATGAAGAAAAATTCAAAGACAAGATACTAACAATAGCATACGCATACAATAACTGCAAATATATGGGTAAAACAGAAGATGGCGGATATATGACAGAAAATTTTGATTACTTTAGTGCGGATATCCCAGTAGCAGGTAATAGGGAAACAGCGATTTTATTTGATATAAGAGACAAAGCATCCAAATATCACGAATATTCAAAATATTACCAATATATGTTAGTTATCAGTGATTCTGAAGCAACAACACCATTTGATGAATAATTTTGAAAGAATACTCGATTTAAAAAGAAATATTAGAAGAATTCTGTTGGACTGGTAAGCAAAGCCTTGCTTGTGAAGTAGAAGGTAAAGAGGTTCAGGCAGTATACATATAAACTTACAGAGAATAGCTATAGATAGTGGATAAATTCCAAAATATCTATAGTTTATTTTTT
>DCPV01000150.1:1975-15853 GCA_002323775.1 Firmicutes bacterium UBA1535
TTTGTATCATTTTTGGATTTAAAGTATTTTTTAACTTCAAGAAAATTGAATGTCAAAAAAACCTGCTTTAAGATACATTCCTTTGCTATTGCAGTCTTTAACTAATCTTTCTTACACTATATGCAAGGTTTATAAATTATTATTTAGTTATAATCAATATAAAATACTCATAGACTTATTGTAGCATGGTCGTTTATCAAAAACAATTTTACTAGAGTTAGCTTAAAGAAAGGAATGTGTATGATATGATTATTAAAATGAAGCACATAAAAATATCGTTTATTATAGTAATTATAACACTGCTTATTTTTATCGGTATAATTACTACTAATAATTTATATAAGTCTAAGACTGTATCAACAAAGCCCGTTATCAGGCTTCCTATAGTTATGTATCATCAGATTTTAAAGGATAAAAAAGCATGGGGCAAATATGTAATTTCTCCGGATGATTTTGAAAAGGATTTAATATATTTTATTGAAAACGGATATACAACTATCACTATTAAGGATTTGATAGATTTTGAATATAATGACAAAGAGTTGCCGGATAAACCTATAATGATAACATTTGACGACGGATATCTCACATCGAAGGTTTATGTATTGCCAATACTTAAAAAATATAATGCAAAAGCAGTAGTTTCAATTGTTGGAGAATTTACAAATAAATTTACAGAAAATAAAGATACAGGGCTTTCTTATGCACATATGACTTGGGATGATATAAAGGAGCTAGTAAACTCTGAATATATTGAAATACAAAACCATTCATATAATATGCACAATATTTCAGGAAGAAAGGGAATAACAAAGCTGAAAAAAGAAAGTTTAGAGGATTATAGAAAGGCTTTAAATAATGATATTTTGCATATGCAGGACCTCATAGAGAAAAATACAGGATATAAACCACTTGCCTTTACATACCCATTTGGCTCAATAAGCAAGGATGCGGAGCCTATATTAAGAGATATGGGATTTTTAGCGTTACTAACCTGCAACGAGGGTGTAAATATGCTGCGTGGAGATAAAGAGGAACTTTTTAATTTGAAAAGATATAACCGCCCATATGGAATAAATAGAGAAAAGTTCTTTTCAAGCAAACTTATGATTGAAGAAAAATCTGAACAATAATTTATTATGCTATATTAGATTAAATCACAATCTGATATAGCATAAGCTAATGTATTGTAAAATACATATGTTTTTACTAATTATTAAGTAGATATACACATATAATCATAAAAAAATATTAACAATACAGCTATATTTATCTTTTTGGTTCTCATTGTGAAGCACTTCATTATCTAATATTCAAATTATTATAATAGAATACTGCAAGCTGCGTTCTGTCTCTTAAAGATAATTTTTCCAATATCGTACTAATATAATTTCTGACAGTTCCCTCACTCAAAAATAAGGTATTAGCTATTTCCTTATTAGAAAGTCCCTTAGACACAAGTTTTATTATCTCGAACTCTTTCTCTAATATATCAAAATCATGATAATCCTTTTTTGAAGAATTTTCTTTTAAAATTACAGGCAGCTTAGCTACAATTTCATTACCAAAAACATTTTGTCCTATACTTACAGCCTTAAGTGCAGGTACAATGCTTTCGTAGTGCTGCTTAAGTATATACCCCTTTGCTCCGATTTTAAGTGCAGAAATTATATATTCATCATCAGCAAAGGTTGTTAAAAATAGTATCTTGGCCTCTGAATTTAATTCTAAGATTTTACTGGCAGCATCAATTCCTGTGAGCTTGCCCATTCTTATATCCATAAGCATTATATCCGGTTTATAAACATCAAAAAGCTTAATCGCATCTTCTGCACTGTAGCCTGTTGCAACTACTTCAATTTTGCCAGAGGCTTCAACTATAGTTTTCAACGATTTTAATACCAAACTATCATCATCAATTATAATTATTTTCATATTAGAACTTACACCTTTCTTTATACTTATTTATTATAATACATCATCTTTATTAAAAGAAATAAAAATCCTAAATCCATTAGAGTTATCAATATTTAAAATACCATTCAGACTATTGACTCTTTGTCTTATGCTTTCTATACCCATTCCATTGTCGGAAATTTCCTTGTTTAGAGTGCCATTATCCAGTATTATAAGTTGTATAAGCTTGGGATGCTCATATAGACTTACACTTAGCTCGGTAGCATTAGAGTGTTTTATTACATTGCTAAGAGCTTCTTTTACAATTGAAATAACAGCGTACTTAGCCTTTATATTAAGGTTTGAGTTAAGCTCATAATTAAGAGACGCATCGCAGAATGTAAAGCTGTCAACTATTGTTCTAAGCTGTACAAATAAATCTATTGAGTTATCACGTAAATTATGGACACTATCTCTTATCGAATCCATACCGTCGTTTAAAGTGTTTTTTACTAATTCTAAGCTATTTCTTGCATTTGCATCCTTAGTGGTTGCTATAATAGCAGCTATTTGCAGAATTGAGCTTGATAGTAAATGACCAACATTATCGTGTATTTCTCTTGCTATTCTATTTCTTTCATTTAATGTAGCTATATTGATTTCATCATTTTGCTTTTCTGATAATTCTATGATTTTATTTTCTAGTGCTATTGATTTTTCTGTTAAGATATCACGCTGGTTTATGAATGAGTTTTGAGTAAAATTTAATTGTGCAGCCTTATGCTTTAATAATACCTCCATAAATGACACAACAGCTAAAACTGTTATATTGTTTACTAAAATGTAATTAAAATTGACTATCAAAGGAATAAAGCAAAGCAATATAAACTTTTGACGTTTTGTAAACAGAAGGTCATAAAATACAGCAGGCAAAAAATATATAAATTGCGGGTAAATAAAACACATTATAATATATAATATAAATGTATAAAAACTCAAATTCTCATCGTCAAAATATTCTAAGAAGCCACAAATGGCAATTACAATAACTATTGGCAATATAGATGCTTGAATTGTTAAGTTATATATAGTCAATATTATTAAAATTACTAATAAAACCAACTTATTAAGCAGGCTTGTCAAAATACTCTCCTCCAATACTAACAGCTCTTTGATATTTTATCATAAAAAATTCTTAAACGCATCATCTTTTTTCAAGTTTTAGGACGATATCTTAACATTGATAACAAAAAAAGCTGATAAAATTATATATTTTATCAGCTTTAAAAATTACTATTATTAATTATTTTATAGCTTCGAACAATCTAAAGATTGTAATATACGCTTGTTGGCGTGTATAGTTTGCTTTAGCTTCAAAGCCGTTATTAGTACCTTTCATAACATTGCTTGATGAAACGTAGTTTACAGCAGCTTTAGCCCATGTAGCTATAGAGCTGCTATCTGGGAATGATGCTTCATTGCTATTTATGTCAATTCCTAAAGCTAAAGCTGTATTAGCAAGCATAACTGCTGCTTCTTGTCTAGTTATGTATCCGTTTGGATCAAATCCATCGCCTTTTCCTTTTACAATCAATAGAGCATATGCAGAAAGTATGTTTTTGTCAGTTGTATCATTAAATGTTTTTTCTGATATTGACAAGCCTTTTGAACTTAGTATTTCATCTATGCTTTTGCCTAGCTTTGACTCAACTAAGCTTATTGCCAAATCACAAAAATCTTTTCTTGTAATTTTTTCTTTATACTTATTTTGTAAAGCAGAAGGAACTAGCTTGTTATTAATAGCCTTTGTAACTTCATCAGCAGCCCATGTATCAGGAGTATCGCTTGGAACGCTTGGTGTACCAGTTGTTGTTAAACCATCTAAATTCAACACACCCCATAGACCATTAACCTTTGCATAAGCATAGTAATCATCATATGAAAAATCTTCAAATTGTGGTTGTAAAACGTATTTACCAGTTTTATCTATTATACCAAAATTTTCATTATATGTATCTTCATTAAAAGTTTCACTGAATGCAGCGATTCCCTTAAAAAATGCTGAACGTGAAGAAGCTTTAATTGGTTTAATAGCCCATTTGCCATTTACATCCAAATATCCTATTTTTTCAACGTCATTTTCTCTTATTATAGCAGATATTAAACCATCTCTGTAGTCACCTAATACAAGATAATTTTTTGGAATTATAGTTTTTCCATTCATATCAATATAACTAGCATTAAGAGGCTCATCGTTTTCGTCATATTCTCCTAAATAGATAAGACCATTTGAAATTGACGCATTAGCATCGCCTATGTTAATTTTTTTATTAACAAAATCTAAATTCTCATTTACAACTGCTATAGTACCATCGCCATAATTTAATATTCCATAACCGTCTCTAAATTCAGTTACAGTATAAGGAGAAAATACAGTTTTTCCGGTTTTAACATTTAAGTATCCAATATCTGCGCTAGCTTCTGGTCTAACAATTGCGATATTGTTATAAATATCACGTTCTTCAACCCAAAGACCTTTAGGTATTGAAACATACTTTCCGGCTCTGTCAATTATGAAAATTTCATAAGAGTCATTGTTAACTACAATAGCATAATCACCTGAAAAGCTTGTTCCAAGCAATAAGTCGTTCTCATTAGTATTATTCAAATTTGCAACATAATTTTTTGCTTTAAGCTCAAACAAGATTTTTCCACTCTTATCAATATAAGAGAAAACTCCACCTTTTTCAACATAAGCCATACCTTTAGAGAAACCTGTCGCATAATCATAAACGAAATCGAGTATGATTTTTCCATTTTTGTCAATGTAGCCATATTTTTCATTCATTTTAGCAAGAATCATATTTCCATCTTCATCACTGCCATAAATTTCTTCAAATTGTGGCTTTGCTGACCATTTTACTTCCTCAGCACTAACTGTTAATATAGATGAGAAACAAAATAAGAAAGCTAGTGCAATACATAATATTTTTTTCATTTTTCCTCCTACCACGTAGTATAATTTGTCACTTAACAAATATATCATAATAGGAAAACAATGTCAATAAATGTTGGAAAATAGTTGCTTACATATATGGCATATTATGGATAATAAATGGAATTATTATTAATAATGTTAAAAAATAGAAACAATATTACATTTGTCATATTAAATTAATTACATTATTCACTTACATAAAAGTATTTTTAGAAATATAATTAGTTAAAAGTATTTATAAAAACTGGAGGGAAATATGTCTATAGTAAAGGTAGAAAATTTAGTGAAAAGATATAAAGAGCTTACAGCTCTTGACCATCTCAGCTTAGAGATACAAGAGGGTGAAATATTTGGACTTTTAGGACCTAATGGTTCTGGAAAAACTACATTAATTAATTGTATTTTATCATTGTTAAAGTACGACAAGGGAGATATACAAGTATTTGGAAAAGAGATGACGCCCTCGTCTTATGATACAAAAAAGGATATCGGTATAGTAATGCAGAATGTTGCTGTATACAATGAGTTAACTGTTTATGAAAATATAGATTACTTTTGCAGTCTGTATATAAGCGACAAGAAATTAAGAAAGCAATATGTAGATGAGGTTATAGAATTTGTTGGATTAAGAGAATTTGTGAAATTTGTTCCTAAAAAGCTTAGTGGAGGGCTTCTCAGAAGACTGAATATAGCTTGCGGTATAGCACATAAACCAAAGCTTATAATTCTTGATGAGCCGACAGTTGCGGTAGACCCTCAGAGCAGAAACAATATACTTGAGGGTATAAAAAAACTAAATCAAAATGGTGCAACGATAATATATACTTCTCACTATATGGAGGAAGTTGAGCAAATATGCACTAGAATAGCAATCCTTGATGCTGGCAGGGTTATAGCTCTAGGGACTAAGGAAGAACTTAAATCTATGATTTCCTTGGGTGAAAAGATAGTAATTGAAGCCTACAATCTTGACAAAAAGAATTTTGATGAGATAAAAAACATTCCAAATGTTGAGGGTGTAGAGTATCATGAAAATATTCTGACTGTTCGCTCAAATGGAGGAAAAAGTAATTTATCAAATATCGTAGAGTATATAAACAGCAATCAAATCTCTTATGGAAAGATATATTCGGAGCAGCCTACTTTAAATGATGTTTTCCTTGAGATTACCGGAAAGAAATTGAGAGATTGATTATAATTAATAGCGATTAACTCAGATTACAAAAATTAAATTTCACATAAATTTTATTAGAAAGGGATGATTATTAATATGTTTTTTAATTTATATAAATACAATTTAAAAATTTTACTGCGTGATAAAATGACAGTGTTTTGGTTAATTTTTTATCCAATAATTTTAGCGACGGTATATAATTTTAGCATGAGTAATTTACTTCTCGGCGAAAAATTTGAAAAAATAGATATAGCTTTTGTAGAAAATCAAAATATGCCTGCTGATTTACTTGATATACTAAATAAGAGTGATATGTTCAATGTAAAAACAGCAAACTTAGAGAAAGCTCAGGATATGCTTTCAAAAGCTCAAATTCCAGTATACATCAATTATAATGGTGGAATTGAGCTTGTTGTAAAAAAAGAGGGCATGAGTGAGTCTATCACTAAGGTTTTTTTAGATAATTATTCGCAGATAACAAATACGATAACAAATATAATAAAAGATAATCCGGCTATTTTGCAGACAGGATTTCTAAATAATATTGATTTGCAAAAATCTAATATAAAGAATATGTCTGTGGGGAATTCTACAAATGTCTTGGTAATACTTTATTATGGGATATTGGCAATGACCTGTCTTAATTCTGCGACTCTAGGGAGTGAAGCTATTATTGTGATACAGGCAAATCAATCACATGTGGCGGCAAGAATTAACGTAGCGCCTACACATAAGTTAAAATCATTTTTAACTCTTGTAGCCTCACACCTAACATTTCATACAATATCGTTGACAATTACACTATATTATATAAATAAAATTTTAGGTATTAAATTTGGAACGAGCATGGCCTATGTTTTACTTTTATGTGTTGTGGGAAGCATCATGGGAATTACGATGGGCTCATTTATAAGTGCTGTTATAAAAAAATCAGCAGGCTTTAAAATAGGCATAATTCTTACTATAAACTTATTCGGATGCTTTTTAGCCGGTATGATGAGTCCTGATGTAAAATATATAGTGCAAACTAAAATTCCTATTTTATCATATATAAACCCTGCTAATCTGATAAGTGACGGATTGTACAGTTTGTATTACTACGATACACTTGACAGATATTTTGTAAATTTAGGGATATTAGGTGTATATGGACTTATATTTTGCACCTTGACATATCTAATTATAAGGAGGCAAAAATATGCAAGTATTTAAGTTATATTATAAAATATTTTTAAAATCTAACATTATTCCGACTGTTATGTATACAGTAATTTTCATTGCTATGACCTTGATATTCAGTCAAAATTCAGCTAATATACAGGAACAGAGTTTTAATTTAGAAAAGTGCAGAGTTTCAATAATAGATAATGACAAATCACAGCTATCTGAAAATCTTAGTGCTTATATAAAGGAAAAATCTAATTATATAGAGATAAAAGACACGTCAAACGAAGGTCTAAAGGATGCACTGTTTTTTAGAAATGCGGAATATATAATTATAATTCCTAAAAATTTCGGAGAAAAGTTTTTTACAGATGAAAAGATTATGCTTCAAACTATGAAAATTCCAAATTCAACAAGCGGAATGTTTTTAGAAACAATGATTAACAAATACTTAAATACAGCAGAATTATACATCAAAGCAGATATGAATTTAGAGGAATCACTAAAAAAATTAACTGAAGATTTAAGCATAGAAACAAATGTTAGATTTGCAGAGGGCGAGAAAGTTGCTTCAATGCCTCCATTTTCACATTATTTTAATTATGTAGCATATCCGCTTATCAGCATACTGATTTTAAGTATATCGGGAACTACATTGACAATAAATGAAACGGATATAAAGAGGAGAAACACAGGCTCGCCAGTTTCAACAAACAAATTCAGTCTTGGATTATTTCTTGCTAATTCAAGCATGGCAATAGTAGTGTATGCTTTGTTTTTAGTGATTGCTGTTATAATGTATAAGGATAGTATTCTGACACAGGCTGGTATGCTGACAGCAATAAATGGATTAATATTTACAATCCTCAGTTTAAGTCTATGTTTCTTGATATCAAATTTTGTAAATAATAAAACAGTATCTGCCATAAGCACAGTTTTATCATTATTAATGTGTTTTACAGGAGGAGTATTTGTTCCACAGCAGTTTTTGAGTGAGGCTGTAAAAAATGTGGCAGTCGTAAATCCAGCATTTTGGTATGTCAAAGCAAACAATATTCTTGGAAACCTAAGCATATTTAATTTTGAAACCTTAAAGCCAGTCATGTTTGCAGCTATAGTGCAAACATGCTTTGCAATAGCATTCTTAGCAATATCATTGGTCATAATAAAGCAAAGAAGAACTTCCGAATCTTAGAATTAAATTGTGTTTAAAATATAAAAGTAGGATGAATGTATTTCATTCCTACTTTTTTAATGCAAATAAAAGTATATCTTAATCAAATTTTAATCTTATATTGTTAAATTTTTATGTAAATTGTTTTTGGTATATGTTATAATGTTGCCATAAGATTATTAACAATATTTTCAATATTATTAGACATTATTAAAAACATACATAAATATTAAATGGGGAGTGATAATTTTGCACAAAAAAATAACAGCTGTCCTTTTACTGGTAGCTTTACTGCTGTCTTTAAGCTCATGTAGGTATGAGAAAAGAGCTGAGGAGGGTGGTTCATTCACTATCTTATCAAGTAGTGAAAATAAAGATTTAGAGCAAATGCTTACAAAATTTGCACAGAAAAATAAAATAGATTTAAACTTTGAGTACACAGGGTCTTTAAATATACCTGCCATGATAAAATCATCGCAGAAGGATTATGATGCTGTATGGTCATCTAATAGCATTTGGAATGTATCCATTTCAAGCGCTACTATAAAAAACTCTAAATCAATATTCATTAATCCAGTTATATTTGCAGTAAAAGAAAGTAAATATAAAGACTTAGGATTTAATAAGGACACAGTTGTAAAGGATATAGTAAAAGCAGTTGAGACAGGAAAATTAAACTTTTTAATGCCATCTGTTACTCAAACAAATAGTGGAGCCTCTGCTTATCTAGGATTTTTAAATAGCTTAGCCGGCAATCCTCCTGTTTTAACAGAGCAGGACTTAAAGTCACCGGATCTTCAAAACAGCTTAAAGTCACTGTTTAAAGGAGTAGCGAGAAACTCTGGCAGCGATGAGTATCTAATAGATATATATAATGATGGAAATTATGATGCTTTAGTAAACTATGAATCTTCACTCATAGAGCTTAACGAGCAGCTTATAAAAAATAAAAAAGAGCCTCTTAAATTTATATATCCATCCGACGGAGTTTCAATTTCGGACAGTCCGTTTGCATACATAGATAATAACAATGAGAGTAAATTAGAAATATTTAAAAAGCTGCAAAGCTTTTTACTGTCGGAGGATACACAAAAAGAGCTTGAAGAAATGGGAAGAAGAACAAGCTACGGTGGACTGATATCAAACGACAAAGTTTTTAAGGAATCTTATGGAATTGATAAAAATGCCTATTTATCACCGATTAAATATCCAGCAATGTCTGTAATCAACAGTGCGTTAAGTCTTTATCAAGAATTATTTAGAAAGCCTTCCGTAGTAGCTTTCTGCCTTGATTTTTCAGGTAGTATGGAGGGAGAGGGAAATGAACAGCTTGTTGCAGCGATGGAGAAGATACTAACTTATAAGTTAGCGTCAGAAGATATGATACAGTTTTCTGAAAAAGATATAATATATATAATTCCATTCTCAAGTGAGGTTAAATGGGTTGAATCAAGCTCCTCCGGATTAGATACGGCACTTCTTTTACAAAAGGTAAAGGAAACAAGTGCAAGAGGCGGAACAGATATATATAAGCCTGTAGAGAAAGCAGTTGAAATATTAAAAGATTATGATTCTGACACATACACAAAATCAATCGTACTTATGACAGATGGAGAATCAGGGGGATGGCTTGAATCTAAGAGTTTTTATGATATACCTGTATTTTCAATTATGTTTGGAGATGCAAATTCAGACCAGCTAGATGTAATAAGTGAGCTTACAAAGGGTAAAACATTTGATGGAAGAATAGATTTGATTAACGCATTTAAACAGATTAGAGCATATAACTAAACAATAAAAATTCTTTAAGAAAGGAATTTAACATATTATGAAAGAAATATTTATTGGCATCATAACCGCAGCAGTTTTTCTTGGGGTTTGGGTAATAGGACAAAATTTTGTGATGTCTGCTATAAGCAGCGTAGCTTGTTTAGCGATAATTGTTGTCACAATGAAATCATTGGAAAAAGAGAAAAAAGTTAAGATTGCGATAGTAGAAGATAATAGCGAGTTTGGTAAAATTCGCAGAACTATTATTAAGCATACAGCAAGCATTTTACAATATATAGATAGATTTAAAGCCTTAAATGTCGACAAAGAAGTCATAGCAATGCTGACTTCCATTTACAAAACCTGCTTGAAAATAACTAAGGCACTTGATGATGATGCTTCTCTCCACACGAAGCTTAATGATTTTTCGTCAAATTATTTGCCAGGTCTTATTAGTATTTTGGATACTTACGATAATTTGGCAGAGGTCTCGTTTAAAACAAAAGAAGCTCAAAAATTTGCTTCTCAATTTTATCTTTTCATGAAGCAGATAACAGACGCTTTCGATAAAAAATATTATAGCCTTTTCTCTAATGATGTATTGGATAGCAAGGCTGAAATGGCTGCTATGTCAGCAATATTCAAGTCAGAGGGGCTTGTTGATAATAAAGATTTTGGCAGTACAGACTAAATTATTAAAAACTTTTAAACTAGAACTTTTAAAGAAAAACTATGGTTATTTAATATAAAGGAGGATGGATAAATAAATGAAAAAGATATTTAGAGGTGTAATTGCCTTTGTTGCAGTTATTGCAATTGGTATAGTTGTATCAATGCTAATGAAGCCAAAGGATAAAGCAATTACAGTTGTTGGCGCTGTTGGAGGAGGAAAAGAAAACTTTCTTGCAGATCCAGAGATTTTGAAGATTTTACATGATAAATACAATATAAATCTAAAGGTAGATAATTGGAGCAATAATAAGCTCATTAAAGATACTATTGAAACCAAAGACAAAAAAGCTTATGACTTTGTATTCTTTAGCGATGAAAGATTTTACGAGTATTATAAAAAACCAGCCGCACAGGATGAAGTGCCAAGACAAAAGGTATTAAAATCTCAGATTGTTTTATCGACTCCTATAGTGGTTTACAGCTGGGATAGCATATGCGATACTCTTATGGATAAGGGTATAGTAAAAAAAGTTGGAGACACTTACTATATTGAAGACATGCCAAAGGTATTGTCATATATTGAAAGCAATACAAAATGGGCTGACATTGGTATAAAAGATATTTATGGAAAAATCAATATTGCTAGTACAGACCCTGTGACATCCTCCCCCGGAGCAACATATTATGGACTTTTAGCATCAATTATGAATGAGGGATATGTTGACGAAGGAAATATTAATAACATTCTTCCGAAGCTAAAGGATTTTTACAAGCTTTCTGGCTTTATGAACAATACTCCTGCTGATTTGTTTGACCTATATCTAAGAATGGGTAAGGGAGCTTATCCTATGATTGTTGACTATGAAAAATCGATAATTGACTTTGCAAACAGCAATCCTGACGGATTTAACAGGGTAAAGGATAAGATAAGAATACTCTATCCAAATCCTACAATATGGAACTCTCATTGTATAATGAGCTTTTCAGAAGAAGGAACGACTTATGTAGATGCTTTAGCTGATCCGGAAATCCAAAAAATTGCTTGGGAGAGATACGGATTTAGAACCGGAGTAGTTGGAGGACAGTACGATGTTAAATCAGTACCTGTAGGTGGAATTCCACAGGAAATAACATCAGTTACAAGAGGCTTGCAAAAGGAAATTTACGACAAAATAATTGAAACTTTGAAAAATTAATATATAAATAAAATAAATTATAAGAAATTACAGGAGGAAACAATGGAAGAAGTAAAATTAAACTTCGGAAACGAAGGAGAAGCACAAGCATCGGGTGAAGCTTTAGCCTCATTAGAAAAAATGAAAAATGAAGATGCAGTAGGTGTTAGCCTTAAATCCTTAACACCATCGGAGCAAAAGCAGGTTTTAGAGTTTGTGAGTAAAATTGATGTGACAGACAGCAATTCAATTATATCATATGGTTCTGGCGCTCAAACAAAAATTGCAAAGTTCGCAGATGATACCTTGCAAAATGTAAAGACAAAGGATACCGGAGAAGCAGGAAAGCTACTCTCTGATTTAGTTGTGACAATAAAGAATTTTGACTCAGTAAGCGAAAACAAGGGATTCCTTGGAAATTTGTTTGCAAAAGCTAAGAATGAAGTAGATAAATTTGTTGCACGTTACAATGATGTAGAGGTAAATATAGATAAAATAACGAATTTGCTCCAAAATCACCGTCATATTATGATAAAAGACATAGCAATGTATGATGAAATGTATAAAATGAACTTGGCATACTTAAAAGAGCTAAGCATGTATATCGTAGCAGGAAAAGAAAAAATTAAGGAAATGAACGAGACCGTAGTACCTGCGATGAAAGAAAAAGCTATCCAATCCGGAGACGAGGCAGATGCTCAAAAATTAAATGACTTATTAAATGCAGTAAACCGTTTCGAAAAGAAAGTTTACGATTTGCAGCTAAGCCGTCAGATATCATTGCAGATGGCTCCGCAGATACGCCTAATTCAAAATAATGACGCTCAGTTGGCAGACAAAATACAGTCATCAATTGTAAACTCTATACCTTTGTGGAAAAACCAAATGGTTATATCCTTAGGCTTGGCAAATGCAAAGGCAGCACTAGAGGCTCAAAAGAAGGTAACAGATATGACAAATGAGCTATTAAAGAAAAACTCTGAAATGCTTAAAACAGGCACGCTAGAAATAGCAAGAGAAAGCGAAAGAGGAATAGTTTCGATAGAGACAATAAAGAAGACAAACCAAGACCTAATAGAAGCAATAACTGGAGTTATAGAAATACAAAGAAAAGGCAAAGAAGAAAGAATGGTAGCAGAATCAGAAATAGCGCAAATAGAAAACGAATTAAAGCAAACATTGTTAGGATTAAAAAAGTAAAAAGTTTACAAGAAAGAAGGAATTAAGCCCGTACATAAAGCTTAGTAGTTTCTAATGGGTGTACGGGTATAATTATGAAGAAATCGAATTTTTTTGCATTTATTTTTAGAATGAAATATATAAATCGTTGGGCTTTGATGAGAAATACTCGCAGTGAGAATGTTTCTGAGCATAGTCTTGAGGTATCTGTTATAGCTCATGCCCTTGCACTTATACAGAAAAACAGGCTTGATAACAAGGCGATAAATCTAGAAAAGGTAGCACTTTATGCACTTTATCATGATGCCTCAGAGATATTGACAGGGGATATGCCAACACCTGTAAAATACTTTAATCATAGTATAAATTCTGCATATAAAGAGCTGGAGCATAAGGCAAGTAAAAGTATATTGAATATGCTCCCAGACTATCTTATAGATGACTATAAAGATATATTTATAGAAAGACCTGAGGATAAGGAAATCTGGGATACAATCAAGGCAGCAGATAAAATAAGTGCATACCTAAAATGTATTGACGAAGAAAATTCCGGAAATAAGGAATTTAACAATGCGAAAAATGCAACACTAAAATCACTAAAATCCATGAATCGTAAAGATGTAGAGATATTTTTAGAAGAATTTGTTGACGGATTTAGAGACTGTATAAAGTTTCG
>DCPV01000277.1 GCA_002323775.1 Firmicutes bacterium UBA1535
TTGGTGGCGTTGTCGGTGGTGTTGTGCCGTCAGTCTTTGGCGGTGTTGTATTATCAGTTTTCGGTGTTGTACCTACATTTGAACATCCAGCCAAAGGTATTACCAATAATAATACAACCATTAACAAGCATAAATATTTTTTCATGATATCCTCCATTTCTTAGTATGTATTATATAGTGTTTTCAATATTAAGAAATATATACAATTTAGTAATTCCCATTTTTTAGAAGTTTATTTTATATTTATCTCAAAATATTTTGTAAAAAGGGCAAAATATTTATTACGAAATATTGAAAATCTCAAAAGAATATAAATTTAAACAATTCATCACATTAAGTCCAAATTATTTTATTTAATTATTATAAATAGTATGACACACAGATGTCATATTATTTATTGTAAAATTACAACTACAAGCAAAACTCAAAGCTTTGCTCATAGTACAATTTTAATCCGGGAAGGTAAACAATATGAAAAGGTTGCTAGAATATATTAAATTAATGTATAAATACTCGCCTAAAGAGGCAGTTTTTATTGCTGCTATTCGTCTTTTTCAGGGAATCACACCTGTCATGGCAATAGTTTTTACGACAGAATTTGTAAACTTGGCACTTGATGCGTTTAACAAAGGAATTATAAATAAAAAAATATATCTTGATATTGCCATTCTTTTAATTTTATACGGGTATGACCTTATGCTGCCTGTTTTACATCAATTTGTCTTTGAGAGAAGCACACTAAACCTTAAAAAATCCTATAGAATACTGCTTCTTGAAAAATGTGCAAAAATCGAATATCAATATATAGAAAATTCAAATTCTTGGGACTCTCTCTTTTTAGTTTTAGAAAAGCCGGAAGCAACTATTTTAGAAAATTTTAACGCATTCTGCCAACTGGCTGCAATTTTGACAAGTGTATCGGGCATCATGCTTGTCATTGTAGTTCAAATCTGGTGGATACCTATTGTTATCGTATCATGCTGTGCTCCTGTTTTTTACTTTTCAGTAAAAAGCGGCAAGGCAAATTATAAGGCAAAATGTGATACAGCACAGCTTAACAGAAAAGCCGACTACTACAGCGAGGTACTTAGCAGCAGAGAGTATGTTGATGAACGCTCTATATTTTCTTATACTTCAAAAATTAATCAAGAGTATCGAGAAGCTTATTTAAAATCTATACGTATGCAGAGCAGTACAAAATTTCGTTGGTTTATTAGAACAAAATTAGGTGGAGTATTTACTGCTCTTGCATCTTTAGTCATCATTCTTGTACTACTTAATCCTGCGGTAAACGGAGTTATTTCCATTGGTATGTTTATTTCTCTTGTAAATGCAGTGCTTTCTTTGACATGGAAGCTAAGCTGGGAATTAAGTTCAGTTATTGACACAATGGTAAGTGGTATCGAGTATGTAAAAGAGCTACAGCGTTTCATGTGTCTCAATGAAAGCATAGGGGCACTGGAACATCCTAAAATTCAAAATAAAATCGAAACTATTGAATTTAAAAATGTAAGTTTTACTTATCCCGATACGGATATTCAAATACTGAACAATGTATCGTTTCTATTGGAATATGGAAAGCACTATGCCTTTGTAGGTGCTAATGGGGCAGGAAAATCTTCCGTAATTAAATTATTGACAGGTTTATACAGAAACTACTCAGGTGAAATCTTGCTTAACAAAAAGGAGCTTAGAGACTACTCTCTTGCGGAATTAAAAGGATTTTTCTCAGCAGTGTATCAAGATTTTTCAAAGCACGAGTTTACATTAAAGGAGAACATCTTAATCGGAAATTTATCACTAAAATCGTCTGATGAGGATAATAAGCTTATAAACAATGCTCTTATCATCACTGAGATGGATAAATTTGTCGAAAATCTTCCTGATAAAATAGATACAAATTTAGGCAAAATTCATGACAATGGAGTGGATATATCGGACGGGCAGTGGCAAAGACTTGCTATGGCAAGAGCGATTGTTTCTTCTGCTCCTGTTCGTATTTTAGACGAGCCTACCGCTTCCCTAGACCCTGTCAGTGAAAATAAAATTTATGAATTGTTTAGTAAAATAAGCCATTCAGCACTTACTATATTTATCAGTCACAGGCTTGCATCAACTAAAATTGCTGATGAAATTCTTGTATTTGAAAATGGTACAATCACTGAAAAAGGCAGCTTTGAGGATTTGCTTGCACAAAAAGGCTTGTACTGGAGAATGTTTGAAGAACAAAGGAGTTGGTATTTATGAATAAGAAAAAAGCACCTTATGTCATGGTTGCAGGAAGAATTCTGCATTATGTCTTTAAAGCAGCACCATTTTATTTGATAGCAGATTGTATAGGAATGATTCTTTCTTCAAGCAGCTTTGTATTGGGAACTCTCTCTACACAAAATATGTTTGAATCAGTCACTTATGCAATACAACAAGGCAAAATAACGGGCAGTGTAATTATAAGTGTTATGCTGATGACCATGGTTTTAATTTTTAGCGAGCTTATGAACGGTATATGTAATTTTCTCGCATGGCCTGCAAATTTTCGAATCAGAGCTGCATTCAAGGAAAGGATACATCAAAAAATTGCTGTCATTCCAGCTATTGATTTTGAAAATGAAGCAACTTTAACCCTTATTCAAAAAGCTTCTCAAGGTGCAGAAAATGGAATTGATTTATATCATTCTATTTCAACATTATTATTCTTTTACGGTCCATATTTCATAATTATGGGAATATACTTGTATAATCTGCGTCCTATTTTGGCACTGTGCGTATTTTTTCTGTTTATTCCTATGCTGATTTCACAGATTTTGCGAAAAAAAATATTCTCGGAGCTTATCGACGAGTCTGCCCCTTTAGAACGCAAGCTTAAACACTATGAGAAAGAAATATATCATCGGGAATATTTTAAAGAAACTAGAATTCTCGGGATATATTCGTTTATTAAACATAAGTACAATAAAACCATGGAGATTTTTTGTGACAAGCGTTGGAAAGCAGTTTGCAAGATACAGATAATTGAAATCGGTCTTCGCAGTCTTACCTTTCTTGGCTACAGTGGTGTTTTATACCTACTGATAAGCTCGTTATTACAAGGCTATATAACAGTAGGTGCATTTGCAGCAATATTTTCTTCAACCAACATTTTGATTGCCTTCATGACTGATGCTGTAAGCAATTATTGGGGAGGAATGCTGGAGAGTTATGGTTCACTGAGCAATTTTCTTTATTTTCTCGATATACCAAATGATACGGGAAGAACTGATGATATAAATTTCAAAAACGGTATCGAAATTTTAGGACTAAGCTTCAAATATCCAAATTCCACACAAAATTCTATTGAAAATATTTCTCTAAAAATAAACGCCGGAGAAACAATTGCCTTTGTCGGTCAAAATGGTGCAGGAAAAACAACCTTAGTAAAAATTATCACCGGTATTTTATCTCCGAGTGAGGGTAAAGTTTTAGCAGATGGGATACCAATCACAGACTATTGCAAAGAAAGCAGGTTTAAGTTTATTTCAGGCGTTATTCAGCGGTTTGGAAAATACAAGATTACACTAAAGCAAAATGTTTTATTGTCGGATTGTAAGAATTCCTTTGATGAGAAAAAATTTCAAAAATCACTGGAACAGGCAGATTTTGATTTGACAGAAAAAAACGCAAAGCTTAAAGATGGAGTTGAAACAATCCTTTCACGAGAATTCGGAGGTATTGACCTTTCTGGTGGAGAATGGCAGAGAGTCGCACTTGCCAGAGGGCTTTACAAGGACAGTAAATTAATTGTTCTGGACGAACCAATTTCTGCGATTGACCCTATTGAGGAATCTTTATTATACGAAAAATTTCGAGAGCTTGCGAGAAATAAAATCGCAATTCTTGTTACTCACAGACTTGGCTCAACTAAAATAGCCGATAAAATTGTAGTTTTGGATAAGGGAAGGATTATAGAAATTGGTACGCATGAACAGCTTATGGATGCAAAGGGTATGTATTTTGATATGTTTTCTTCACAGGCAAAATGGTATGTATCAAGCTGATGATTAAGTCATCCATTAATCAAATAATTTTATAATATCAATATTTCTTATATAATATTTCAAAACAAACTCAAAAATCTTTGTGAAAGTTCAAATTTATGAATTACACAAAGATTTTTGAGTTTAACTATATTAAATATTTATATTAAGATTTAATTTTAATGCTCATATTGCAATTTATACAGCTTATAATACATTCCGTGATTAGAAAGAAGCTCTTGATGTGTTCCTTCTTCCATAATTCTTCCCTTGTGCATTACAATTATCTTATCAGCATTTTGAATAGTTGAAAGTCTATGTGCAACAATTAATGTAGTTCTGTTTTTCATTAATTTTCCAAGAGCGTCCTGTATCAGGCCTTCCGTCTCAGTATCTATGTTTGCAGTAGCCTCATCAAGTATGAGTATCTTTGGTTTAAATGCAAGTGTACGGGCAAATGACAATAATTGTCTTTGTCCTGCTGAGAAAGATGCTCCTCTTTCAATAACCGGCTCATCATATTTTTTCTTGAATTTTGATATAAAGCCATCAGCATTGACATATTTGGATGCCTCATAGATTTCTTCATCGCTTATTTTTTCATTTCTAAGTCTTATATTGCTTTTTATATCGCCAGTGAATAAAAATACATCCTGAAGCATTTGTCCAATATTTATTCTTAAGCTGTCTAGCTTAATGTCTCTGATATTAATTCCATCAATTAGTATCTCACCTTTTTGAATGTCATAATATCTGGTTATCAAATTCTGAATAGTGGTTTTACCTGCTCCTGTAGCACCGACAAATGCAATGTTTTGTCCCGGCTTAACCTTAAATGAAACATCCTTTAATATCCATTCTTCATCTTTATATGCAAACCATACGTTTTTAAACTCTATCTCACCTTTTAAATCCTTAAGCTCTACAGCATTTGGAGAATCTACAATTTCAATCTTTTCATCAAGCAAATCAAATATTCTTTCTGCTGATGCTGATGCTGATTGTATGATATTTAACTGCTCTGCAAATTCTTGTATCGGCTCAAAAAATTTACCTATATATCTTTGGAATATTACTATAGTTCCTATAGTGATTTCCCCGGCCATATACATTTTTCCTCCAAACCACAGAAGAAGTACCAAGGCTACAATATTTAACAAATATGTTGAAGGTGCATAAACAGAAAATATTTTTATGTGATCCATAAGTCTTTTTCTTAATTCTTCACTTCTTTGCTTAAATTTTCCCAGCATCTTATCTTCAACTGCAAAAATCTGAACTATTTTCATTCCAGATACATGTTCTGATACAAAAGCGTTTAGCGCTGATATTTTCGCACGTATCTCTCTGTATATCTTTTTAGATGCAAAAGAGAATACGGTTGTGAAAATAATTATAAACGGTAGTACTGTAAATGTTAATAATGATAACTTAATGTTGTACATAAGCATTGTAACTATAATTCCAACTAAGAGAGAAATACTTCTTAGCATATTTACTATAACACTTGTATACATTTCGTTTAGCGTCTCTATATCATTAGTTGCACGAGTTACAAGTCTACCAATCGGGTTATTGTTAAAAAAATTAATTGATAATCTATGTAAATGTTTAAAAACATCCATTCTAACATTAAGTATAATTTTTTGTCCTATATATGCTAGTACCATTGACTGCGAATAGCTTAATCCAATGCTTAGAAGTACAATTCCAAGGAATTTAAGCCCAAGTACTATCATTTCGTTTGCAGCAGAAGGGCTACCTATATTTTCGACTATAAGGTCTGTTGCACTTCCCAAAATTATCGGTTGGTAAAGCTCAAGTCCAACTATTAAAAATATAAAAACTACTGCCAAAGCAAACCAGCCTATATATGGTTTTGCATATTTTAACATTCTTCGTATTGTTTTAAAGCTATATTTTTTAAAGTCTATGTTTTCCATTTGTTCCATTTATATGCCCACGCACCAAGCCCTCCTAAATCCCATACAATATCTGCTTATGGTCTCGGCGCTTATCCTTTCATTATTTTTAATTTTTTTCAACCTCATGCACCTCCTAAGCTTCCTCGTCTATCATCTTTTCGAGCAATTGCTTTTGGTATAGAGAATTGTACAAACCATTATTAGCAATTAATTGTTCATGAGTACCTTGCTCAATTAACTTGCCCTCGTCAATAACTATGATGTGGTTTGCTTGTTGGATTGTTGAAATTCTGTGGGCTATAATAATATTAGTTTTGTCAGCCCTTTGTTTTCTCAAATTATTTAAAATCTTTTCTTCTGTATCTGTGTCAACTGCGGAAACAGAATCGTCAAGTATAAGTATCTCTGGGTCTTTAATTAATGCTCTGGCTATGGAAACTCTCTGCTTTTGTCCTCCGGAAAGAGTAACTCCTCTTTCGCCTACTATAGTCTCATATCCTTCCTTGAATTCAACTATATTGTCATGAACACAAGCAAAATCTGCAAAGTTTTCGACTGTTTCCATCGATAAACTTCCATCGCTAAAATCTATATTGTTTTTAATTGTTTCTGAAAACAAGAAATTATCCTGTGGCACATATCCAATATTTTCTCTCAAGGATTTTAACGGAAGCTCCATTATATCTGTTCCACTCACAAATATACTGTTTTTATCAACATTATACAGCCTTAACAGCAAATTAACCAAAGTAGTTTTTCCACTTCCGGTTCTTCCTACTATACCAAGAGTTTCGCCTTTTTTAATTTCAAATGAAATATTTTCAAGAGCGTATGTATCAGTATTCGGATATTTATAGCTTAAATTACTGAATTTAATACTGCCTTCAAAGTTCTCAGGATTTTTAACATTATCTGCGTCTTTTATTTCTACTTCTTCTTTTAGAACAGACTCTATTCTTTTTAATGAAGCTGAGCCCATTGTCATTACATTGACTGCCATACCTATCGCCATCATCGGCCATACAAGCATTCCTAAAAATTGTAAGAATGTAACGAAATTACCAACACTTATTACTCCGCTTACAGTTATGTATCCACCATATGATAATGCTACAGCCATTGCTATACCTGCAATACCACTCATAAACGGATTCATCGCTGCATGCAGTTTCATCAAACTCATATTTACTTTAAAATAATTTTTACTTACTTGTTCAAATGCTAATATTTCTTCCTGTTGCTGAACAAAAGCTTTAACTACCTTTATACCCGATAAATCTTCTTGAACAAAGTCAGAAATCTTAGAAAATGCTTCCTGTCTATCAGCGAATCTTCTAAATAGTTTTGGTCCTATCTTTGCTGTAACTAAAGCTATGAATACTAGAGGTATAACAGCGGCTACTGTCAATGACACATTTATTTGTGTAGCCATATTATATAAGGTAAAGAATAAAAGGGTGGCAACATCAAAAATCATCATAGTGCCCATTCCCATAGCTTGTCTCACTGATTCAAGGTCATTTGTTACGTAAGCCATTATCTCGCCAGTTTTATGATTATTAAAATATCTTTGAGAAAGTTTTTCAAGATGTGCGAATAAATCATCTCTAATATCTCTTTCTATCTTTCTCGCTGCTCCAAAGATGAGCAATCTCCACATTATTCTACCTATGATAATGACTAAAGCAAGTGCAATAATAATTATTAATTCCCTTTGGATACCATTCAAGGTAATATTATTTTTTTCCAAACCGTCAATAACTCTCCCAATGCTCATTGGTATTATTGTCTGCAAATAATCAATCAAAACTAAGAACGCAATTCCAATTATATAGCTTAGCTTATATTTTTTTATAAAGCCTAGCACATATGGACTTTTAATCAGACTTAAAATACTATCCTTTTCATCTGTCATTTTTTCCATTTTACACTTCATCCCTCTCTTTAGTATTTTTTATTTTTGAAGCTTTAAGTATGATAATCTGCGATAAAATTCAATGAAAAATATCATACCAAACTTCAACATGCAATATCTATTGTATAACAAATTTGTATATATTACAAAGGATTTTTTTCAAAAAATGAAAAAATATTAGATGAGTGTTTTACAAAGGGTTTCATGAGCTTCTATCCTAATAAATAAAAAATTAGCGAAGAATTATAACAAAATTCTTCGCTAATTTTTTAT
>DCPV01000171.1:0-1544 GCA_002323775.1 Firmicutes bacterium UBA1535
AAGGGGAAGAATTGCTCTTGCGTCCCCCAGTATATAAACACTGATATATTCTGCACCGAAAAATAGTATCACAGTTGCAATCCCACTTGTTATAAGAGATAAGAGGATAGATATTCTTAATGCTTTCTTTACATTCTGCTGTTTATTTTTTGCCATTTCTTCTGCAACAATTCTTGAAACTGCAAGACTTATGCCTGAGGTAGCAAATGTAATACTAAGCATGTAAAAAGCCATAATAAGCTGGTACAGACCGATACCCTCTGCGCCTATGGTGTTGGCTAAATATATTCTAAAAACAAAACCTATTGAGCGAATAATTATACTTGTTATACTAAGAATTAAAGTTCCCTTAATAATATTTTCTTTCACACAAATAACCAGTCCTTTCTATTTTGTAATTAATAATATGAAAAATAAGGACTGGTTATTACACAATTAAGATAAAACAAAATATAATAATGTTTTATCGCAATTTAGTCAAAAAATATTAAATGATAAAGAGAGACCTTTCATCTGCTTTTATAAAGTGTTTGAAAGGTCTTTTTGTTTTTTGGTTTCTAAATAAATTAATATTTATTTCATAAGTATAATTAGTTTAATTATTAAAAATTTATATAACACGGATTAATGCAGCTATCTACATACCTGTCTTTAATCAATGGGCATATTATAAAGATAATACATACATCAACATCTCTTAGATTAAAAGAAGTAACGCAGGCATACTCAACTCCAACAAAAACATTTTTGACTAATCCGAAGCATTCATCGTATTTCATTCCATCCAGCAATATAAAGTCGCAGAATGGCACGCTCCAATGAGCTGAGTGAAGGGATTGCTCACAATTATTTGCTGTGTATATAATTTTAATGTTTTTCTGTCCGTGTAAAACTAATTTAGGACCTAATATAGTATTTATAATATTAGCATCTTCAATGCAGATATCAACCTTTATTTCGTTTATGGATTCAATATCTGGCTTTTCGCAGGGAATAAACAAAGCGTCATTTTCTAAAGACTGCTTACAATATTTGGTACATTTGAGCTTTGGATATTCATCTATACTTGTTATTCCGGTAGTTAAAATATTTTTAAACAAAATTATCACCTCTTAGATAGATTTATACTTATATTCTATACAATAGTTGAATAACTAATGAATATATGAATCATACAGTTTATGGGTGTCGAATTTTACACCAATCATTAATATATAATATGAAAATAAAAAATAAATGTGATAAATTGTAAAAGATTGTCACAAAAACATTGATACTTAATATTATATATTATGTACCAAAAATCAATTTATAGGTTTACTTACCAATAAATTATGATTAGAAAGTAGTTCAAAAACTTACTAATAAGGGAACAAAGCAGGCTTAAAAAAATTTAGCCAATGCTTGTATCCTCAAGAAAGGAATGTATAAAATTATGAGAACAAACTCAGCAACTTGTAACAATAATTGTGAAAATGGGTTAATTGATTTAAGCGGACTTTGCAATCCAAACGATGTAAGTGAAGTTATTAGTAAATTCCCAT
>DCPV01000171.1:1589-9294 GCA_002323775.1 Firmicutes bacterium UBA1535
GAAATTCCCATTTTGGAAGCAAATATATATACCAGAGAATCTTACTATACCACCTTTTAAGCCAGAAGCTGAACAAATAAATTCAGTGATTATTTCTGTAGAGATTATCAGATCAGAAGTTATAGTAACACCTTCTTCGTTTATGCATGGACCATGCTTATGTTCACCTCCAATAGTTGTTCCGAACCTAGAAGGAAAAGTATTAACAGGAAGAAAACTTATAATTGAAGGTCAGCTATGTCAGAAAATACAGTATACTGCAAACGTTCCAGTTCAATCTGTTCATAATGCAGAATTCTTCGTTCCATTTTCTTCTTTTATAGTAATTCCAAAAGAAGTAACATTTATAGGCCCAGGTGGAAGCATGATTACTGTAGACTCTTTAAATGTTAATTTTGAAGTGAGTGCTTGTATAGAAGATGTTTCAGCTTGCTTAAACACTGAAAGAAATATTTTAAAACAAGTTACATTATTACTATATGCAGTGCCAACACAGGCGAAATAAATGAGAAGGAGTGAAATAAATGTTAAATTGTGATTATACAAGAAATACAGTCCATAATTTTAGAATGGGCTGTTGTGGAAACTCTGAAAAAATAAATATTGTAGGTGTTTCACCTCGAAACAAGATTGAAATGGCTTTAGGCTGTAATGCTTGCGAACATGGCGATTCTGACAAATGGGTTCAATTTTTTGTTCCAGAAATAGTTGACATACCAGTACAAAAACCTGATGTAGAAGGAATTATTGAAGTAAGCTCTTGCATAGAAATTATTTCGCAAAGAGTAGTAAGAACTCCTACTGTAATGGGATTTACCAATTCAGCAGGTCGATTTATACCAGGTGAAAGTATTTCAAATGCAGAATGTACTAATTTAACCGGCAAAAAACTAATAATAGAAGGAATCATAAAACAAAAGGTAGTATATACAGCATTGGTGCCTGATCAGGCCTTGCATTCGGCTTCATTCTCAGCGCCTTTCTCAGTATTTATAATAGTTGATGCTTGTACGCCACTATCAAAGAAATTCAAAATATCTCCTTTTATTGAAGATATATTTGCATGTAAATTATCTGATAGAAGTATATTTAAAAATACAACTGTATTTATAAAAGCATCACAAATATGCTAATATTACCAATATAAGGAGATGAGAATATGAGTTGTTTAAATAAAGAAAATAAAGGTTGCGGATGCAATTTTAATTCAAAAAGTTTCGGTATAAGTGATGTATCGAAAGTATGCTTTAACGGTGCAGATAGAACCGCTCTTAACTGGAGTGAAATTTCTGTTCCGGAAATATTAAATGTTCCAGCTGCGAAGCCTGATATAGAGAATATAGACCAAGTATTTGCTGATGCTGTAATAAATTGTGCAAGATTAATAGAAACGCCTTACTCTTTTAAGATTTATAATTTGCCGCTTGATTTAGCTTTTGTTCCTATGACATTAACTGCTCTTAACGCATTAGCTGATATTGATATAGTTCCAATTGTCAATGCTGTCAATGCTATTCTGGTTATAATAAATGTAGTACCAGCTCTTGCACCATTTGTAACAAGTTTGCAAAATGCTTCAACTGCTGTACAAAATGCGTATATTGCTTTAATAACAGAAGTAAATACTGCAATTTCAGCTTTAACAGGAATAGTTTGTATTACAATATGTGACTTTGTTAATTTAATTACTCCAGTAATTAGTGCAGCCAATGTATTGCTTGCTGCTTTAAATGCACTGCAAGCTATTGGAGCCGCTTTAGTAGAAGCAGCTAATGCCATAGATCCAATTGTATTAGGTCCTGCCGTTGCAGCAGCTGTTGCAGTTTTAGATGCAGCTATAGCAGTAGTAGTAACAATATTAAATACACAAATTCTAGCATTATGTAATATTTTAAATCAATTACCAAATAAGACACAGGTTCTTGTGCTTAATTCTAATGCAGAAGATACTTGCCTAAGTGGAAGAAAATTGATAATAGAAGGTGTGCTTAAGCAAAAAGTAGTTTATACCGGATTAGTAACTGAACAAAGTGTTCACTCAGCTACTTTTGATATACCATTTAATGCGTTTGTTATACCATATGCAAAATTTGTTGGTTTATGTTTCCAAGAAAATATAACTGTTTTAACAGGAGTAGACTGTGAAACAATGGTAGTAAATGGATTCCCAATCAATCCACATGAAGAAATAGTTGTTGATTTATGCGAAGAATTTGATGTTGATGTGTTCATTGAGGATATTTTCATCACTGCACTCAGTAACCGTACTATTTTCAAAAATGTTACACTGTTCTTCAAAGCTACACCATTTAGAAATTGCTTCTGCAGATAAAAAATTTAGTGATTATAGCAAAAGCTTAGTGAGGGTATGTCGCAGAGACAACCTTTACTAAGCTTTAGTGTATAGTTTATTAATGTTTATATTATTATTTTCCTATTGCGAGCCTTACAAGTTCCTCAATAAACTCTGTATATCCCATTTTTAGACCAACTCTTAGCATTGATGGGTATCTGCTTACATTTGTAAGTCCGGGTATTGTGTTTACTTCGTTTAAAATTATTTCCTTGCTTCGAGTCAAGAACATATCAACTCTTGTTAAGCCACTGCAATTTAACGCTTTATAAACCTTATAAGCTATTTCTTTTGCCTCGCTCTTTAATTCATCACTTATACGAGCAGGACAATGTATTTTGGATGTAGTTGAATGATATTTTTCATCATAGTCGAAGAAGTCGTGATACATCTCGATTTCATCAACTTCACCTATCATCAGCTCATCATTTCCTAAGACTGCACATCCGATTTCAAATCCATCTATAGTTTTTTCTAAAACTACCTTTGTATCATATTTAAAAGCTAGCTTTAGTCCTTCCACAAATTCATTATAATTTCTTATTTTGCTTATACCATGAGATGAGCCTGTATTAGCTGGCTTCATAAACATAGGCAATGATAGCTTTGCTAAAGCCTTTTCATATATAGTCTTTGTATCAAGATTTGCTTCATTTCTCACACTCATGAAAGGTGCTGTTTTTACACCTGCATTTTCACAAACAATATGAGTAAACTCCTTATCCATGCAGACAGATGATGATAAGACACCGCAACCTACATATGGAATTCCTGAAAGCTCGCATAAACCTTGTATAGTTCCATCTTCGCCGTTTTTACCGTGCAGAACAGGGAACACACAGTCAACTCTTAGAGTTTCAAAGCTTCTATCATTGTTAAGCTTTACAAAGCCTTTTAATGTTGCATTTGGACTTAAAATCATTTCGCAACAGCCTGGATTTTTAAACCAAGTATTGTTATCTACTTCTTCAACATTTCCTGGGAAATATAACCATTTTCCTTCTTCTGTTATTCCTACCAGTGTTACATCAAATTTGTCTACCGGTATATTTTTTATTATTGATGTCGCTGAATGCAGTGAAATCAAATATTCGCTTGATTTTCCACCGAAAATAACAGCTAATTTTATCTTTTCCATATATATCCTCCGTATTTTGATATTTAATTTTAGTATCTTTTAAATGATAATATATCGATGAATTTTCATTAAGTTTTCCATAGACAAGCTATAAGTAAAAGCTTAGTATGGTTAAAATTACAAGTCTCTTAAAGCATCTACAACCTTGTCAAATTCTAAGCTCCTTGAGGCTTTAATAAGTAATGCACAGTTTTCGTTTAAATATTTGCTTAAATACTCTGTCATAAGCTTTTTATCATCAAATGTTTTTATATTTTTAACAATGTTATTTGCACCATCAGCTATATTTTTAGCTAAATCTCCGTATGTCACAAGCTCGTCAATATTATAATTTGCTAGCTTATTGCCTATTTCATAGTGCAATTTTGCTTCATTTTCTCCAAGACCAAGCATATCTCCAAGAGCTACAATCTTCTTTGGAGAGGCAAGTGTTTCAAAGGTATCAAGTGCCGCTAAAACACTTTGAGGATTAGACTTATACGAATCATTTAAGATGGTACAATTTTTTATTTTTACCAATTCGTTTCTAAGACCAGTTTTTTGAATTTTATTTAATCCCTGCTTTATTTCTTCATTAGTCAAGTTAAAGCTTTTAGCAGCTAAAATTGCAGAAATTACGTTTAATGCTTGATGCTTTCCTAACATATCAACGCTGAATACATCATTTAATTCTCCATGAGTTTCAAAGCTGATGCCATTTTCGTCTTGATTTATTATTTCGCAATACAAATCATTGCTTTCATCAAAACCAAATTTCTTGATACTAAGTGTTTCGTTTACTGAAATTTTTTGTATTTCAGACTTTATTAACTTATCATCACCATTATAAATGAAAAGACCGTAATCATCTATGCACTCTACTATTTCAAGCTTTGCATTGGCAATTTCTTCAACACAATTAAAATTTTCTAAGTGTGCAGTTCCAACATTGGTAAGAATTGCAATACTTGGCTTAACCATGTCTTTTAAGAACAGGATATCTCCTTTTTTTTCTAACCCCATCTCAACTACAGCAACCTCACAATCTTCATCAAGGCTTAGTATAGTCAAAGGTACTCCAAGCTCATTGTTATAATTGCCGGGAGTTTTTTGTGTTTTGAATTTTACTGACAATAAAGCGGCTAATATATCCTTAGTTGATGTTTTTCCATTGCTGCCGGATATGCCAATGACCTTTGTATCAAGGCTGTCTCTATATGCTCTTGCTAAATTCTGTATGGCGCTGATAGTATCGTCTACCAATATTATTCCAATATTTTCAGGTGGATTTGGCTCGCTCTTGTTCCAAAGACTTGCAACACATCCATTTTCTATGGCGTTTTTTATGTAGCTGTGTCCATTAAAAGTTTCGCCCTTTATCGGAACAAATAAGTTTCCGGGCTCCGCTTCTCTTGAATCTATGCAAATACCAGTTATTAATGTATTGTTAAATTTTTCATTTATCACATTTAAACTTATCATATCAGCTATAGTTTTTAAATTATTTTTTATCATGAATTATCTCCAAAAGTTTTTATTTATATAGAGCAAAACTTATTTCACTCTTTTTATGCAAAATTTAAAATTAATACTTGCAACTTACATTATAACACTATAAAATGTTAATATAAAGAATATATTTTAAATATTTGATTTTTCTTTAGATAAATATAAGACTAAAGATGTAAACTATTTATAAATAAAGATTGACGGAGGAATTATGTCGGATTTCACTATACAAATAATTGATAAACTATTACTCTTGCCAGGTCTGCTTATTGGATTATCTGCGCATGAGTTTGCCCATGCTTATGTTGCATTTAAGCTTGGAGATGATTCTCAAAGATTTCAAGGAAGGTTGACACTTAATCCTTTAAAGCATATAGATCCAGTGGGATTTCTTTTGCTAATGTTATTGGGATACGGATGGGCGAAGCCTGTTATGGTAAATTCAAGAGGATTTAAAAATTTACGTAGAGATGATACGCTTGTTTCAATAGCAGGTCCAATAGCAAATTTAATATTAGCTGTTATTTTTACAATTTTAATGGGATTAACTTTTTTTATTATAACAAAGACAGGTGGTTATAATCAAACAACAGAAATAATAATGAAAATATTGGAAAGAGCTTTATTGATAAATCTTGTGTTAATGGTGTTTAACCTTATACCATTGCCTCCTCTTGATGGACATCACATTTTAGGAAACATAGTAGGAACTCCTCTTTGGAATTTTTACTACAAATACGCAGATATATTAAGAATAGCACTGATGTTTGTAATTATTCTTGGAGGAACAAGATATATAATATCTCCTATAGTTGGCAGTATATATAATTTTTTAATAAATATGATGCAAAATATCTTATTTATGATAATGTAAAAACTTGACTTATCAGAGCGAAGCTTGCTTCGCTTTTTTACTACATAGGAAAGTTCTCTTTACGATGTAGTAAATGCAGTTAATTTTTTTATAATATTAAAGGAGAGCGTAAATTAAAAATGAAAACCAAAAATGAAATTAGAAAAGAAATATTAAACATTAGAAATAATTTGAGTTCTGAGCTTGCAGAACAAAAAAGCAGAATAATAATTGATAAGATTAAAGACACTGTGGAATATAAAAGCAGCAAGAGTATAATGGTTTATATGGATTTTAAAAATGAGGTCAATACTAAAACTTTTATAACAGAGGCTCTTGCTGAGGGTAAAAAAATAATAATTCCATATACAGATGTTGAGAAAGTCTTGATAATACCTGTAGAAATAAACAGCCTTGATGATTTGGTTCTATGCAAATTTGGATATCTTGAGCCAAAGAAAGAAGCATTAAACAATCCATATGACATAGAAAAAATTGAGCTAATAATAGTACCGGGAGTAGCATTTGACAAGAGAAAAAACAGAATTGGTTTCGGAAAAGGCTACTATGATAAGTTTTTGAGGAACAGGAATGCTTTAACAAATGAAATTACTTCAGCAAAAGCCTTTGCCCTTGCATATGAGTTTCAAGTATTTGAAGAAATACCAGCAGAGGAACATGATATTAAAATGGATAAAATATTTACAGAGGAAAATGTTTATAGATAATTTATTAAAATAGTAATATATCAATGTTTCAAAAAATTAAACATATTAAACAAATTGATTTTAGATATTGAATATTTAGTGGAAGAACTTTAATATGCAGTATGAATAGAAACAGTATCATAAAAATTTATAAGAGATTAAAAAAATGAGTAATGCTTTAACACGGAAACATAAAAGAACTTATGATTGTAAGATAATTTTTATATTTCCGTTTAAGCTTTACTCATTTTTGTAAATAAATACAATCTATCCCATTGAAGGACTTGTATACGATAGCATTTGATTTCTAACCATCTCTGAAAGTGCAGGGGAGACTTGCTCCAAATGAGATAGGACTATGAGCTGTGTATTAGGTTTTGCATCAACAAGTCCAGATGCGATATTATCTGAGAGATTCTTTTTCTCGGATGCAGAAAAAGATTCATACTTCTGACTAGCCTGTGTAAAATTGTCCGGATTTGGGATTTCAGCACGCATAATTTCACCAGCTACATATCTGCCATTTCCACTAGATACCATATCGGCAGGAGACCAGTTTTGTTGTCTGTTGATAGGAATATTACGAAAATCAGGTCCTAGTCTATGACGCTGTGCGTCTGGATAAATGAATGAACGTCCCTGTAGAACCTTGTCATCTGAAAATTCTAAGCCGGGAAGTAAATTAGATGGAGCAAAGGCAAGCTTTTCTACCTGATCAGCAAAGTTTTCTGGATTTCTGTTTAAAACCATCCGTCCAACTGGTAAAAGAGGATATCTGTTTTCACTCCATACTTTGGTATCATCCAAAGGATCAAATGGAAGTTTATTTTCATCTTCAGGATTCATCAGCTGCACACGTAATTCATATTCGACAGTTTTGCCTTTAGCTATGGTGTCATATAGGTCCCTTCCGGCAATGTCAGGATCTTGACATGCCAGCCACTGAGCTTCCTGTTGATTAATGTATTGCGTCCCTGCCATTGGTATCCAATGATATTTAACATAACGTCGAATACCCTGTTCATTTCTCCAGACATAGGTGCTTACACTATATCCTGGGATATGACGAAAACTTTTGACTGTTCCCAAATCAGAAAAAAACCATATCAGCATATTTGTTGCCTCTGGATATTTGGCAAACAGACTCCAAAGTTGATCTGGATCAG
>DCPV01000298.1 GCA_002323775.1 Firmicutes bacterium UBA1535
TGGTATCTCAGGAGCTATACAGCACATAGCAGGTATGGAAGAATCAGACCTTATAATTGCAATCAATAAAGATGAATATGCACCTATATTTGAGGTAGCTGATGTTTCAATCGTTGGAGATATAAACAAAATAGTTCCTCAATTCATAGAAGAATTAAAAAAAGCAAGAGCTAAAAAATAATAAAAGAAAAAGCCGAGTATGTATGCTTTTTCCACTTCGTTGGAAATATTTTGCATCCTCGGCTTTTTAAAATTTATTCAATTATTTACCACTCATTTGTCTTTGAGCCATTTCAACTAACTTTTTAGTCATGTATCCGCCAACATAACCATTTTGTCTAGCTGTCAAGTTTCCTTTATCCATAGCTTCATAATTTGATAAACCTAATTCGTTAGCTATTTCAGTTTTCATTTGATTAAGAGCTTGCTTAGCTTCTGGAACAACGATGTTGTTTGATCCTGTATTATTCATTTATTTCACTCCTTTCGTAAGTAAGATGTACTTCTCTTTAATTAAAAGCTCTTTAGAGATTTTATATTAAGATTAGTAGTAATATTATTTGTAAGATTAATTTTTTTAGTCATGTAAATAAATGTTGCCCTAGAAATTAATTCTAAATTTTATTTAATATGTCTAGAAATTAATTTTCGTATATAGATTGATTTATTGACATTTTCATTTAAAAAATTACTCAAATAATATAAGATTATAATAGCCAAAAATTTTTTAAATATGTCTGTTAATTATTGTTTTTTTGAAAAAATAGTGTAAAATATAAGTAGTATATAATATTTTTGAGAAATTTTAGAAATAGTGAAAGGAATATATACAATAATGAAAAAAATCATAGCATTTTTACTTGCTTTAACTTTAATTTTTAATTTTACAGCTTGTAATTTAAAAGATAAAAATAATATAGGTGAAAAAAATCCTGATGAAAATATAAATAAGCCGTCAGAAGTGAAAGGAAGCATAACTTATGGCAGCACTGTCCAATTAACTGGCGGTAATTTCTTCACAACTATGTGGGGAGATAATATAGCAGATAAAATTGTCAGAGATTTAATACATGGCTATGAAACTGTTGTTTACAAAAAAGAAACTTCTTCTTATGATATAAATAAAACAGTAGTAAAAGATTTTAAAACTTTCGAAAATAATGACGGCACTAAAACTTTTGAAATTGAATTGTATGATAATTTATTTTATAGCGATGGTTCATCTATAACTGCAAAAGATTATGTGTTTTCTGTTTTGCTATCCTCCAATCCAGAGATGACTGAAATAGGAGCTAGAATCGATGAGTTCTCACATTTAGTTGGATTTGATGAGTATAGCAATGGACCAGAAGGAAGTGAGAAAGGACAAATCTCTGATTTCTTTGCTGGGGTTAGATTGCTTAATGATTACAAATTTTCTCTAAAGGTTAAAAAAAGCGAGTTGCCATATTTTTATGAGATAGTATATGCTAAAGTTTTGCCTTATCCTATGGCTGTTATAGCTCCAAATGCAAGCCTAATTGACGAAGGAAATGGTGCAAAGATAATAGGAGAATTTAGCTCTGAAATATTAGAAAAAACTATTAATGATACTGAAACAGGATATAGATTTAATCCAAAAGTTACAAGCGGTGCATATATTTTAGACATTTTTGATAAAAGCGATAATTTTTCTGTTTTAAGCAATAATACGTACCAGCTTTCAAAAGAAACCTTATCTTGCTTTAATGGCAAAATTGCTGTATTAAAATACAACCCTAATTTCAAGGGAGATTACAATGGACAAAAGGCACAGATAGCACAAATTGTAATTGGGGGAGTTTCAAAATCTAATCAAATAGATAATTTAGTTGCAGGAAATATAGATATTATATCTGCTGTGTCTGGAAAAAGTCTTATAGAGCAAGGATTGAATGCTGTAAATAGTTCAAAAAATGTTTCTGTGTTAAAATTCCCAAGAGCAGGATATGGAAAATTATCCTTTGTATGCGATATAGGAGCGACACAATTTATAAAAGTGCGTCAAGCAATAGCTTATTGCATAGATACTTCGGAGCTGATTGGAAATTACTCCGGCGAATATGCAAAACAAATTTATGGAATGTATGGCTTAGCACAATGGATGTACAAAGAAAATAAAGAGATAATCGAGAAAGAATTCAATAAATATAATTTTAACTTAGAAAAAGCTAAAGAACTTTTAATTGAGGATGGCTGGATATTAAATGCTAAAGGAGCTAAATTTGTCGAGGGTATTGATGATATACGTTATAAAATGTATGATGAAAAACTCATGCCTTTAGAAATTAAGCATTTAGCTCCTTCGGGCAGTCCAATATCGGAATTATTATCAGCTAAGCTATCGGATAGTTTAAAAGCGATAGGCATGAAATATGAGCAGAAAATGGTAGAATTACCAGTATTGCAAAAATACATGAGAACTTATGCCTTAGAAAGACAATACAACATGATGAATTTAGCTACAAATTTTAGTGCAGTATTTGACCCATATTATTCTTACCACATTGATGAGCAATATATGGGTAATAGCAATGTTAATTTTATAAAAGATGAAAATCTAATGAGATTAGCTGATGAAATGAGAAAAATTTCAAGTGCTGATAAAGAAACATATTCAAGAAAATGGCTGGAATTTCAAAGAAAATGGAATGAACTACTCCCAGATGTTCCGCTGTATTCAGACGAATATCATGTGTTTTTCTCATCAAAGCTAAAAAACTATGAAATAGATGCGTTCTGGGAATTTCAACAGGCGATATTGTATTCTTATATTGAAGAATAGTATATTTTTATTAATATTTTGGTATTTTTGTATTTTCTTAACACAAAGCAAGAAAAATAGTGTATAATTTAGTTATTAAAATTTATGATTTAAAAAATTTTATAATACTAAGGGGAGGGTAAAAATTATGATTAACTATAAAAAAGTAATAATACTTGGTTCTTTTATAATTTTATTTCTATTAACCAGTTGTACAACTGTTGAAGAACAAGTATCAAGGCAAGTGAAACACGATATAACAAAAGGCTCTAACTACAAGGGTTTTGTACAGAAGGGCGGACGTTATATAGAATTCGAAAATTTTTCAACAGAGCATATTAATTATAATTTTGAAACTGAAAAATATACAAGTGAACAAATAAGTGTTTTCATAAATAAGTTTGAGATTATTCGTGATTTTTTGCAAAATAAATGTAAAGTATCATTTGACGAGCATCTATCTATATATGTAAGCGATAAGAATACATTTGATGGCAGAGATAAAAAGGTATTTATAAATAATATAAATATGGAATTTAAAGATATGACGGTTGCTATCTTACAATCTCTATATGGAAATACTTCTAATTATGGATTGTGTTATGGTATTGCTTGTTATATAAATGAAAATATATATAATGATGAAATTACTCAGGATATATCAACTAAGGAACTAGGACAATATTACTCTACAAATGAAAATATAATTTTAATGGATTTAACAATTCCAGTATTTCAAGATATATACTTCTCTAAAGAGCAAAATAAATATGCTTATGCAGCTACGTATTATTTTGTCAAGGATTTGATTGAAAGAAAAGGAATTGAATACTCTGTAGATTTGCTTAGAATTTCAGCAGAATTAAACTTAGATTTTGATGTTAAGTATACTAATGAAAAAAATATTTGGTTGAAAAGTATTGGTGCTACAGGAAACTGCGATACTCCAGCGGCACCTATTAGGTACGAATTAACATTAGACGAGCTTTTAAGCAAAGTTTACCCTTATATGATATATACACCATCAATAAAGGCACATATTGTTCCTAATATGGCTGATCTGGAATTTTCGTGGAATGAAGTAATTATGGACTATGATAATTTTAAACAATGCTTAATTATGTATGAACAGGATGTTTCGGCTCTTAAAAAGTATTTATCTTCATATTTTGACACAAATAAAGATATTATAGATTGCTATTTTAAGGATGTAATCGAGGAAAATGACAAGAATTATTATTCATATCTTGATAAAAAAATAGTATATATATCACCATTTTCTTCGGGAGTTCATGAGTATTCGCATTATCTAACTATACCAAATATGAATGCAAAAAATACACCTATATGGCTGAGAGAAGGAATAGCCGTATATTGTGATAGTTATTTAGAAAGTAAAGGTGTATACCGCTTGAAAGAAACCCTTAACGGATCTGATAATTATGTTAACAATCGTTTGTACGATAAAAATTTTCCTAATAAAGATGCAAGTCGTATTAAATTCTATAGAGAATATATTGCATGTTTTGCAATTAGAGGGAAACATGCAGCTTATTCACTTGCTAAGTTAAATAATATTGATGAAAAAGAGCAAGAAGGACTTGAACTAACTTATCCAGAAGTTGGTTCATTAACTAATTATCTTATTGAGACATATGGAATAGAAAAATATTTTAAATTATTTGAAGATTATTCAAAATTAAATGAAATA
>DCPV01000022.1:0-2337 GCA_002323775.1 Firmicutes bacterium UBA1535
AATAAATTTTATCCTTTTAATCTGAAATATAATTTTTATTTTAATATATGGCTTTTTAATAAAAATTTTTATATAATAAGTAAAAATATTGTGTCCGAATTTAAGCTTCCCAAACGCTATGTATATTATGTACAGGAGGAAATAGCTTATGCTTTTTAATGATGTTAATAATATTTGTGATAAGGCAATCATCGAATTTTCAAAAGGAAATCACGACTCCCTTTCCACAATATACGATTGTATGGCAAGGATAATTTTTTCATCAGCTTATGCTATTGTAAGAAATTATCAAGATACAGAGGATGTGCTACAAGACACTATGATTCAAATAGCAAAATATGCTCATACATATCAGAAAGGAAGCAATGCAAAGGCATGGATACTTTCTATGACGAGACATTTGTCCATAGATATTTTGCGAAAGAGAAAAAATTCGTTGCCTATTGATGATGAATTTTTAGAAAATAATATGCAAATAGATGATGAATATTCTCATTTAGATGTGCATGATATTCTTGATATGCTTGACGAAGAAGAACGTCAGATAATAATATTTCGTTTATATGCGAAATTACCATATAAGGAAATATCAAAGATGATGAATATAAATGTTTCTTCACTACATAAAAAATATCAGCGAGCTATAAAAAAGCTTAAAAATAATTATGATTGGAGGTAATAATACTAATTTATTATATAAAATCTCACTATATAATTAATATTGGTATAAAATTAAATGAAAAAAATAAAAGATAGTTTAAAACAACTTGACAGTATTCCACTTCCAGACAAAGGAAAAATATTATCATTTAATAATAAAGATTTTTCAATTGAAGCAAAAGAAAATATATCTAAAAATACTTCTAATAATAAAAGACTTAAATTTAAACCTGCTTGGTCTTTTTCTATAATTCTTGCTGTTCTAATGATAAGCTTCTCTGGATACACAATTGTTGCAGAAGAACTGGAATATAAAGAAGCAGTAAACTTCTTTGTTGAAAATGGCTTATCAACAGAGGGACTTAGCAGAAATGACATAAAAGGTGTCTATCGTGACATAACAACAAAAAAATTCTCTCACAATAAAACAGCTGAAATAATTGAAAAAAACGTAGCAGGGCATGAAATTTTTCAAGAAGAACCTAGTCCTAAGGATATAGAAAATCTATGGAATTTCAAAAATAATGGACACTATATTATAAAGAACAATTATACATATAATAAGGATACAAGCTACGTATATCAATATACAGAGCAATTTGATGATAAGCTTGGTTATAATGTGTATAAAGCTAAATTTGTAAAATATGACAGAGGTCAGGAATTATGGTCTACTGAACTCGACAATTTTTCGGTAAATGGTTTTACAGTATCTAATGATTTGATTATAGTATATGGAACAAGTATTTCAAATTCTTCTTTTCAATCTGACTATGGTCGCTTAGCTTTACTTAACTCGAAAGGCGAAATTCTTTGGGATAAAACCACTGCAAATGACTTTAAGGACGAATACATCTCATCTGCACTATTTGACAATGACAATATAATAACTTTTAGCAGAGGAGATTTAAAATATCTATGTTTTACAGAATATGACATACAAGGAAATAGAATAAGATTTACAAAAAATGAAGTGGGTAATTATGGAATATATTCTGCTGTAAAGCTTGATGAAAATTATCTTGTTCAACTAAAATCAGGACAAAATGGCGAAATGTTAATGAAAGTAAATAATGATGGCTCATTATCTGATTCATTCTCATATTCATCTGCTGACATGGATTACTATATAACCAACATGATAGAATATAACGACAATGTATTTTTAAGTGCATATTCAGTCAAAAAACCAAACGATGATGAAAGAAACGCTGGTGGAAGATATGATATATCAAGAGTATTAAACTATATATTTGACAATAAAAAATTTGACATCACCAATGATGAGCTTACAAAGCTAGTACGTGAGAATTTTACAGCAGTGCTTCTTATCTGCAATCCGGAAACCGGAGTACCAAATGAATTTTATTCAGTAAATGGCTCTATAGGAGCTAAGCTGTTCATAAATGAAGATAAAAAGCTAATCTGGGAAACAGAAAATATAAGCGATACATACCTGTCACTAGCTACAAGCTCTTTTACCATAGGCGGAGCAAGCTATATATACAGATATGAATTTGATGAGTCAGGAAAAATAGTAGAAATAGAAAAAACCGGCGAAGTAACAACTTTTAGAAGATAAAGTTATTTATAAGTAAAAAACGGTCATCGCAACTATAACTCTATTTACCTACCTTACAAAAATCAAGGTAAAGAGAGTTAAGAAGCAGTAACCGT
>DCPV01000022.1:2441-3860 GCA_002323775.1 Firmicutes bacterium UBA1535
TAACCGTTTTTTATTTATCTTACAAAACTAAGCTTCGAGGTAGTGTATGCCGAAGATGAAGGTCTCTACTAAGCTTTCACTAGACGCACTAAGCTAAATTAATATGTAATTATAATTAATATAAATATCTTCTATTTTCCAAATATCATAAGCAATAATCCTGCCGCAACTGCTGAGCCTATTACTCCCGCAACGTTTGGTCCCATTGCGTGCATTAGTAAAAAGTTTGCCGGATTATACTTTTGTCCTTCTTTCTGTACAACTCTAGCTGCCATTGGAACTGCTGAAACTCCTGCTGCACCAATAAGAGGATTGATTTTACCCTTAGACAATTTACACATTACCTTACCAAGCAAAACTCCGCCTGCTGTACCCATTGCAAATGCAACAAGTCCTAATGCTATGATTTTAAGTGTTTCTGCCCTTAAAAACATCTCCGCTGTTGCCTTAGCTCCGACTGTTATTCCTAAGAATATTGAAATTATATACATAAAAGTATTTTGTAAAGCATCAACAAGTCTCGGAACTAAGCCTGATTCTTTTATCAAATTTCCAAGCATTAACATTCCTATCAAAGAACCAGATGCCGGCAATAATAATATAGTAAATAGTGAAACAATTATTGGAAACAAAATCTTTTCAGTTTTGCTAACCGGTCTTAATTGTTCCATCTTTATTTTTCTTTCTTCTTCAGTTGTAAGCAACTTCATAATTGGTGGCTGAATAAGAGGAACTAATGCCATATATGAGTATGCAGCTATAGCAATTGACGGCAATAAATGATTAGCAAGCTTTGCTGTTAAATACAAAGCAGTTGGTCCATCTGCCCCGCCTATAATACCAATTGAAGAAGCCTCCATTCCTGTAAATCCTAACAAAATAGCCCCTATAAATGTTATAAATATTCCAATCTGTGCTGCCGCTCCTAAAAGCAAGCTCCTTGGATTTGCTATCAGCGGTCCAAAGTCTGTCCCTGCTCCTATACATAAGAAAATTAACGGTGGATATATACCAAGCTCAGTTCCTTGATATAAATAATATAAAAGTCCTCCATTTTCACCATTCATAGGTTTAGCCATAAGCTCAGCTAATGGAAGATTAACTAAGAGCATACCAAAGGCTATAGGTATGAGCAAATATGGCTCATAACCCTTTTTAATCGCCAAATATAGGAATAAACAAGCTATTCCTATCATTATTAATTCTCCAGGAACTTTTACACCAAATAAATCTGTATTGAGCTTAAATAATTCAGAAAATCCAGTACTTTCCCAGAATTTTATCATTAATTCCATGTAAAAATCTCCTTAAGGTCTATATTTAGAATAATTTTTTATATATGCTACAACATATTATATATGTTATATTATATATTAAAAATAATTATAAAAAAAGAATCTTAAAAGTCAGATTTCAATC
>DCPV01000200.1:0-3377 GCA_002323775.1 Firmicutes bacterium UBA1535
TCACTTCATCTAAGTTGTTATATGAGATAATAGGGAATATTGGTCCGAAAATCTCATCCCTCATAATTAAACTATCCCATACACAATTTTCTATGATAGCCGGTGCAATCTGATATGTTTTGGTATTTATTTTTCCGCCAAAAACATTTTCGCTGTTATGAATTAGCTCTGATAGCCTATCAAAATGAATTTTGTTGATGATTTTAGGATATTCAGAATTTTCCTCTGGGTTTTTCCCATAAAATTTTTCAATATATTTTTTAAGTGCAGTTACGAATTCATTTTTCACACTTTCATGAATTACAATATAATCCGGAGCAACACAGGTTTGACCTGCGTTTAATAGTTTACCCCATGCAACTCTTTTGGCAGCTAAATCAATTTTTGCAGTTTTATCAATGATACAAGGACTTTTGCCACCAAGTTCTAATGTGATTGGAATAAGATTCTGTGCTGCTTTTTCCATAACAAGCTTTCCGACCTTAGGACTTCCTGTAAAGAAAATATAATCAAATTTTTCTTCTAATATAGCATTGTTCACATCACGTCCGCCCTCAACAACAGCTATATATTCTTGTGGAAATTCACTTAATATTTTCAAAATAATTTGCGAGGTCTTCTCAGAATAATTAGAGGGCTTTACAACAGCACAGTTTCCGGCAGACATTGCACCAATCAAAGGAACCAAGGTCAATTGAAATGGATAGTTCCAAGGTGACATAATCAAAACACAGCCATAAGGGTCTTGGTATTCATAGCTTTTTGACGGAAAATGAACAAAAGGCGATTTTTTACGTTTTGGCTTTGATAAGCTATTTATGTTTTTTAACATAAATCTTAACTCCTCATACACCATGCCAATTTCAGTTGTATAAGCTTCAAATTCTGATTTGTTTAAATCTTCTTTTAAGGCGATTAAAATTTCATTTTCGTATTTTTTTATGCTTTCGTATAATTTCGTTAGTTGCTTTTTTCTAAAGGATATATCTCTTGTTTCACCCTTTAAAAAATATGATTTTTGATTATCTACTATTGCTTTTATACTATTCATTATTTCACCATTTCCCATATCTAAATTTTTATTTTAAACTTAAAAATTTTTTATAGATAAACCATTATGCCACATTATTTTTTTAATCTCATTTTTAACCCACGATTCAGCTTCTAAAATTACATCTAAGGAATTTAAAACCTGTGAGCTGTGCTTTAACATTATTTGCTCGTTAATATCAGCAATATCTAAAAATTTAATTTTATCTTGTAAAAACAGCTCTACACTTGCTTCGTTCACTGCATTTAAAACAGCAGGCATTGTTCCTCCGATTTTAAGTGCTTCGGTAGCTAAGCGTAAGCATTTGAATACATCTGTGTCAGGCTTTTCAAATGTCAATTTTCCAATATCTGTAAATGATATTGGCTTTAGCTTATTAGACATTCTATCAGGATAGAATAGCGCATATTGTATAGGAACTCTCATATTTGGCTCTCCTAACTGAGCAATAATAGAGTGGTCTATGTATTCAACAGCAGAGTGAATAATGCTTTGAGGGTGTACGACAATTTCTATTTTTTCAACAGGAACATCAAATAAAAATCTTGCTTCAATAAGCTCCAATCCTTTATTCATCAGAGTTGCAGAGTCTATAGTTATCTTTTTACCCATAGACCAATTAGGGTGCTTTAATGCCTCTGCCACTGTTACATTTTCAAGCTCATCTAATTTTTTACCTCTAAATGGTCCTCCTGAAGCTGTAATTATCAATTTGTTTATTTCTTCATGTTTGTTTGCTGATATAGATTGAAAAATAGCACTATGCTCACTATCAACAGGCAATATGACAGCCTTGTGCTTTTTTACTAAATTCATTATGTATTCTCCGCCGGCTACAAGAGTCTCTTTATTAGCAAGTGCTATAGTCTTTCCGAGCTTAATTGCTTCTATTGTCGGTTTTAAACCTACCATTCCGGAAGCAGCAGTGACAACTATGTCTGCTTTACTATGAACTGCAACAGAGATAAGTCCATCCATTTTTGTTACAATTTCTGTCTTGCAATTACTTGGCAATAATTTTTTCAATTCTATTGCATTTGCCTCATTCATTACTGCACATAGTTCGGGAGAAAATTCTAATATTTGATTTTTTAACAATTCGATATTTTCATTGCCAGATATTGCACAGACTGATATCTTATCTTTATTTTCTCTGACAACATCTAAGGTTTGAGTTCCTATTGAGCCTGTTGAGCCCAATATACTAATATATTTCATTCTAATATTATTCCTTTCATTTAAGTTTGAGGATTATATAATTTTTAATTATTTTTTATTATCAATTTATAATTAAATAAATTATACTATAATTAAAAATAAAAATCAAATTATTCATATACCATATGTTTGAAAGCATTTCATTAATGTGTTATAATATAATTAATCTGTAATATTTCGCTGTTCTAATGAAGCACTATAATCCGACAATTATATATTTACAAAAGGAGATATTTTTATTATGCTACAACAAAAACGCAACATCAGTCTATCGCTTATAGACCGTTTCGCAAATTATCTTAGAGAACAAGAAAAAAGCAAATCCACCATAGAAAGATATAAATATAATCTGAATTTGTTACGTACATTTTTAAAAAATGAGCAAGTAACGAAAAACAAACTCATTGATTGGAAAGAGAGTTTAGTTAAAAACTATGCTGCAACAAGTGTAAACGCTATACTTGCTGCAATCAATACTTTTTTTAGTTTTGCTGGCTGGGTAGAATTTAGAATTAAACCATTAAAAATACAAAAGAATTTATTTTGTAGGGAAGAAAAAGAACTTACAAAGGAAGAATATTTACGTTTAGTAAGGGCGGCTGAAAAGATGGAAAATAGACGACTTTCTTTAGTTCTTCAATCTATCTGTGCCACAGGGATAAGAGTTTCAGAGCTGCAATTTATAACTGTAGAGGCAGTAAAAAAAGGACGTGCTGTTGTAAATTGCAAGGCTAAGACTAGAACAATATTTTTACCGGAAAAGCTTCGCCATGTTTTAATTAAATATGCTAAAGAGCAGAAAAGAATTTCAGGGCCAATTTTTGTAACAAAAACTGGCATAGCTCTAAATCGTTCTAATATCTGGCGTGATATGAAAAATCTTTGTAAAAGCGCAAATGTAAGTTCGGAAAAGGTCTTTCCGCACAATTTGCGTCATCTTTTTGCACGTACTTATTACACTTTAGAGAAAGATTTATTTAGACTTGCAGATATACTTGGACATTCTAATGTTAATACCACAAGAATTTATACTATGGAAAGCGGAGCAGTTCATGCGAAGCAAATTGAACATATGAGCTTAGTTATTACATAATTTAGATTATGTTGT
>DCPV01000200.1:3516-7639 GCA_002323775.1 Firmicutes bacterium UBA1535
ACAACATAATCTAAATTATGTTGTAATAATAAAAAAAACTAAAATTAAGATGAAAAAATCAAGTTACAAAGAAAAAGCAAGCGCTCTCAACTTTTGTTTGCAGTAAGGATTATTATACTATGGAGGAAAAATTTATGAAAAAATGGTTTAACAATTTAAAAGTTGGTATCAAAATTACTCTTGGATTTATGCTTGTAGCAATAATTGCAGGTATAATAGGTATTATCGGAATTTTTAGTCTTAAAAGTGTTGGAAAATCTTATAGTGTTGCATATTCAGACTCAGTTGCAGCATTGCAGTATATGGAAAGAATTAGTTCTTCGTTTCAGGAGATACGAGCAAACCTTTTTGAAATGACATTGTCTGACGATAGAACGTACAAGGAATCTTGTGCTGAAAGCATAAATGGACATAGAAAAATTATAGATGAGAGTTTAACAGGGTATAAGGCAGTGCTGGAAAAATACACTGCCGAGGAAGCAGCTATAGAGCTTAAGCTTCTGGCAGACCTTGAATCGGCTACCAATGCCTTTGGTGCAAAAAGAGCTGAGATTATGAATGGAATAGCCATGGATTCATCACGACGCAGTGAGACCTTTGCCATGATGAGAGATGGAAGCGAGCTTCATACTCTTGCTCAAGTAATGGAAACCTCCATTGTCGCCTTAATCGATTACAATAACAGCTATGCAGATAACCAAATTAAAGGTAATGATAGATTAGTATTAAGCTCTAATATTATAATGATTATCTTTGTCGTAGTTGGTGTGTTTTTAGCAGTTTTGACTGGCATTATTATCTCGCAAAATATATCAAAGAGAATTAACGCAGTTGTTGAAGCTTCTAATAAGCTATCTGCCGGTGATTTTAATATTAGTATAAAAGAAAACTCAGAAGATGAAATTGGCTTGTTATCGCAATCTTTCCGAAAAATGTCTGATACATTGACCTTCGTCATAAATGATTTTATATACATTCTTAACGAATTAGCCAATGCGAATTTTACTGTAAAATCTAAAGATATTAATACATATGTTGGAAATTACTACGAATTAATTGAAGCCGTAAGAAAAATGATAGCTATGTTAAGTGAAACTATAATGCAAATCGATATGGCGGCTGACCAAGTATCTACTGGTTCTTCTCAAGTATCAAGTGGAGCACAGGCTCTTGCAGCCGGTTCAACGGAGCAGGCAGCATCTATTGAAGAATTAAGCGCCGCTATAGAAAAAATATCTGAACAAATTATAGAAAACTCTTTAATTGTAAATAATTCAGCAGATCACGTTCAGCAAACCGGAAATGATGTAGATGCAGGAAACAAACAAATGGAGCAGCTTACTAAGGCTATGGAAGATATTGAACAAGCTTCAAATCAAATAGCAAACATTACAAAAGCTATTGAAGACATTGCATTCCAGACAAATATTCTTGCATTAAATGCAGCAATTGAGGCGGCTCGTGCCGGAAATGCCGGAAAGGGCTTTGCTGTAGTTGCAGATGAAGTTAGAGCACTTGCTGCAAAATCCGGTGATGCTGCTAAGCAAACAACTGACCTTATCAATGCTTCAGTTGGAGCAGTTGCAAAGGGCATAGAAATTACTGCTCAAACAGCAAGAATTCTGCAAAACGTAGGAGTTAGTGCTACAAACGTAGTTGATAGCTTTGAGCAAATAAAAAAATCTTCTAGTGAGCAGTCAGTGGCAATTGAACATATTAAAGAAGGCATTTCTCAGATATCTGCTGTTATTCAGACAAATGCTGCAAATGCAGAGGAAAATTCAGCAACAAGTGAAGAAATGTCAGCACAGGCGGTTACACTTCGCCATGAAGTTGAAAAATTCAAATTAGCAAAAAGTAATGCAAGATAAATTATAACTTGATATATTAATTAATAGAACACAGATTATGATATTTGCACAGGTTAAAAATTGTACAATACACATAATCTGTGTTTGTTTTTTGTGAATATATTCTATAAATTAATATTTAAGTTTTAAATTAAAAAACACTTGTGTTTTATATAGCTACAAATGTATAATAAATAAGCAATGGAAAATACTTTAAATAGGTATGGAGGATGAGTATTTTGGATAAATATTTAATAGTGAGTAAGGAAATTCTGCCAGAGGTTTATGACAGAGTTATTGAAGCTAGGAATTATATAAATGATGGCACAGCAAAAGGAATAAGCGAGGCTGTCAAAATAGTTGGAATCAGTCGAAGTACATATTATAAATACAAGGATTTTGTTTTTTCACCATCTGATAATGCGACAACAGGCAGAAGGGCAGTAATTGCGTTGATGCTAAGGCATAAAAGAGGTGTATTGTCAGAGGTTTTAAACATATTATCTTCTGAGAAAGCAAACATCATAACAATGAATCAAAATATACCAATAAATGAAAAGGCTTCTGTTAATATATCAGTAGATGTTTCGGAAATGCTGATATCTATGGATGATTTGATTTTAAAATTAAAAAATAATATAGAAGTTATTTCTGTAAAGCTTTTATCAATTGAATAGGAGAGTAATTATGCAATATGGATTGGTATTAGAGGGCGGAGGAGCTAGGGGCTCTTACCATGTCGGTGCTTATAAAGCTTTGATAGATTTAGGTATTTCAATAGCCGGAGTAACGGGGACGTCAATAGGAGCTTTGAATGGAGCTGCGATTGTTCAAAATGACCTTGAGGGTTTGGAGAAGCTGTGGGAAACTATAGGCGTAGATACTTTGTTTGGAATTGATATTGAAGAAATAAATAAATTAAAGGGTAATAATCTATTCAAATTAAATATAGCATATATATATAATCTATCTAAAGAAATACTTAAAAATGAAGGCTTAGATACAACTAAGATGCGAGAAATTATAGGAAGCTTTATTGATGAGAATAAAATTCGTAAATCAAAGATTGATTTCGGACTTGTGACCATATCTTTGACAGACAATCAAAATTTAGAGCTTTTTAAGGAAGATATACCGGAAGGGAAGCTTGTTGACTATCTTCTTGCTAGTGCGAATTTACCAGTATTTAAAATGGAAAAGCTAGATGGCAAGCATTTTTTAGATGGAGGCTTTTACGATAATTTACCTATAGAGATGCTGGCTAGAAAAGGATATAAGGATTTGATAGCTGTACGAGTTCATGCTAAGGGAAGGATTAAGAAGATTAATGCAGAGGGACTTAATATAACATATATTGAGCCAGTTGAGTCATTAGGTGAAGCTTTGGACTTTGACACAGAAAATGCTTGTAAAAATATTAGGCTTGGCTATTATGATACTATGAAAGTTTTCAAGGGTTTAAAGGGACACAAATATTATATAAGACCATATAGTAAAAACTTTTTAAAATATATAGCAGAAATATTTGATAATAGAAAGCAAAAAATTATTAATATTTCAAATATATTTGGCTTTGAGGGGCTTCCGTCAGACAGGATGCTTTTTGAAAAGATATTTCCAAGGTTGATGAAAATTTTGGAAATGAAAGATAATAGTGATTATCAAGACGTTATTATAAGGCTTGTTGAACATGTAGCTGAAAAATTTGAAAAAATCGAAAGATTTAAAATATATGATGCAGATGAATTTATTAGAATAGTAGTAAATCAATTTAGAAAATCTCCAATAAGATCAGAAAAGAAGATACCTTCATTCATTAGGCAAATCAAGCTTTTATCATTGACTGTAAAGGATGATTTGCTGATTACAATATTTAGAGAGATATTTTTTGAGTAGATATAAATGAAGAATCGGAACGATTTTTTCATAGAGTAAATGTAGTTCGCTTTTTTATAAAATGTTGAGTTTATAAATTACGCTATATAGATATGATAAAAGAAAATAAAGAAGGTGCTAAACGTGAAAAATAAAAATTATATAACAGTACTGCAAAATATTTTGCACTTGCTTAGCGAGGGCGTTCATGTGCTTGATAAGGATGGAAATAGCATCATTTACAATGACGCAATGGCTGGCTTAGAAAAAATGGACGCAAGAGATGTTTTAAATAAACCATTTGAAGAAGTTTTTAAAAATCTGGATGCTAAAGACAGCACGTTACTGCAAGCACTATATAACAAAAAAAGCACAATAAATAAAGATCAAAGTTATCT
>DCPV01000200.1:7790-8978 GCA_002323775.1 Firmicutes bacterium UBA1535
AAGATCAAAGTTATCTAAATAAAGACGGCAAGAAAATAACAACAATCAACACAACTATTCCTGTAATTGATAATGGAGAGGTAATAGCGGCAGTTGAGGTATCTAAGGATATCACTAAAATTCAGGAAATGTCAAATACAATACTGGAGTTAAGAAAAGAGATAAAAGAGCCTAATGAAGTTAAGGAGCTTAAAATTAAGAAGTACAGATTTAGCAATTTAGTTGGAAAAAGCCCTAATTTTAAAGCTGTGCTTAATATTGCCAGAAAAGCTGCAAACAGCTCTGCTTCGGTATTTATTTACGGAGAAACAGGCACAGGAAAAGAGCTGATAGCTCAAAGTATTCATTTTGATGGGACGAGGCAAAACAAGCCATTTCTTGCACAAAACTGTGCAGCATTACCTGAAACACTTTTAGAAAGCATACTTTTCGGTACAGCAAAGGGTGGTTTTACAGGTGCTGTGGATAGAGCAGGACTATTTGAACAGGCTAATGGAGGAACCTTGCTTCTTGATGAGATAAATTCAATGCCATATGAGCTGCAAGGAAAGCTTTTACGTGTTTTGCAGGAGGATTACATAAGGCGAGTTGGAGGCAGCAAGGATATTCCAATTGATGTTAGAATAATTGCTACTGTTAATGAGCCTACTGAAGCCTTGATAAAGCAAGGTAAATTGCGAAAGGATTTATATTATAGGATAAAAATTATACCAATAGACGTACCGCCTCTTAGAGAACGTAGAGAAGATATATTAATACTTGCAGAGCAATTTATAGACAAGCATAATAAGAGATACAATAAAAATATTTGGATGCTTTCTGATAAGGCGAAAGAAAAGCTATTGAGCTATAATTACCCTGGAAATGTAAGAGAACTTGAAAATATAATAATGGCTGCAATATCAATTATAGACGATGAAAATGTACTGACTGATAAGCATATTTTAATAGATGATGCGAATAATACTGTAAAGATAGATTATGAATTTTTAGAGCTTGGTGTTGAAAAGTATTTAGAAAATTTAGAAAAAGAAATAATTAAAAATACACTAAATACATATCAGTACAATATAACGAAATCGGCAGAGCATTTGAAAATTAAACGGCAAACTTTGCAGCATAAAATTAAGAAATACAATTTACATTCATAATAAGAAAATAAAATTAAAATTACTGCAAATATTTTTG
>DCPV01000200.1:9154-11929 GCA_002323775.1 Firmicutes bacterium UBA1535
CAAAAATATTTGCAGTAATTTGTTAAAACAAGATAATAAAATCTGTTTTAAAATAAGAAATGTGTCAAAATAATATTCTAGTATTTGAAGTGTTCAGTGGAAACATTTACTAATCACATATTTTTATAATATATCTAAATCTCACAAATATTATAAATAATTTTGGCACAGAACTTGCTTATAATTATAGTAAGTAAAAAAGCGAAACGGATTTCGCTCTGTAAATAATTTTAAAAATAAATGAAATACTAAAATCACAAGAGGCTCAACCATAGTCGAGGCTCTGCTTATGAAAGCAAGGAGGAAAATTTTATGAAAAATGTAAAAGTAATAATTTGGGGACTAGGAGCAATGGGCTCTGGAATGGCAAGAATGCTGTTAAAGAAAAAGGGCGTTGACATAGTTGGAGGAATTGACATAGGTGCAAAGCTTGGAAAAAGCCTTTACGAGGTAGTAGGTGTTGAAAGAGGAGATAGAGAAGATGTTATAGTTGGAACGAGAGATGAAGTTATAACTGAACAAGCTGCTGACGTTGTATTATTGTGTACTGATTCTTTCACTGCTAAAGCATTTGACAAGATTAAATTTATACTTGAAAAGAAAATGAACGTTATAACAACTGCAGAAGAAATGGCATATCCACAGGCACAAGAGCCAGAATTAGCAAAGCAAATGGATGAAATAGCTAAGGCAAATGGCGTATCAGTATTAGGTACTGGAATTAACCCAGGCTTGATAATGGATTTATTGGTTGTAATAATGACTGGATGTATGGAAGATGTTGAGAGCATCTTATCAAGGAGAGTAAACAGTTTGTCACCATTTGGACCGGCAGTTATGGAAGAACAAGGAATAGGCTTAGAAGTTGCAAAATTCAATGAATTAAAAGAAGCAGGAAAGATGACCGGACACGTTGGATTCCCTGAATCAATAAATATGATAGCAGATGCTATTGGCTGGAAAGTTGATAAAATAGAGCAAGATATGGAACCTATAGTTACAGATGTAGATAGAAAATCTCCATATGGTTTTGCAAAAGCAGGTAATGTTGCAGGAGTTGCAATGAAGGGCTGGGGATATGTAAATGGTGGTCAAAAGTTAATAGAAATGGATCATCCACAGCAAATTGAACCGGAGCAAGTTGGAATAAATACTGGAGATTATGTTATAATCAAAGGAACTCCAAGCATTAATATGATTAACTCACCAGAGGTTGAGGGTGGAATTGGTACAATGGCAATGTGTGTAAACATGATACCGCACATTATCAATGCAAAACCAGGTCTACAAACAATGCTTAGTCTTCCAGTGCCAAGAGCGATAATGGGAGATATGAGAGAGCAAATCTGTGAAGATAGCAAAATAGTGAAATAAAAGTTCCTAAAATGTCCATCTGCTGTATTATTTGCAGAGTGAACATTTTAGAAACTTTCTAATAGAAAAGGAAGTGACTTAAATGGTTAAAAAAGGAGAATGGGTATTGATACATAATATTGTATTGAATCCTCAAGAGAGAGCTCCTCAAGTGCCAGATGACACTAAAAAAGTTCCACTCGAATTATGGGTAAAAGGGTATCTGCAAGAAGATGCACATATAGGTGATGAAGTTACGATTTTGACAAGGACAAAAAGACTTGCCAAAGGAAAGCTTTTAGAAGTAAACCCTTATTATAAGCATGATTTTGGAAAATTTGTTCCGGAACTGTTAAAAATAGGCGACCAAGTCAGAGACATCTTGTTTGGGGGTGAAGATAATGAGTAGAGATTTAAGCTACAATGCAGTGATGAGCAGAAAATCTGAAATAATGAAAAAGGCAATAGGCATTGACTATTCGTTATTTGAAAGTGGCACAATAGCATTTGATTATGAAAGAATGATGCGTGAAACCGGATATTCCCTTGAAGAAATGCAGGAAATTCAATACTCAGTCAATGTAGGAAATACCCCTGTTATAGAGCTTAAAAATCTTACAGCTCTTGCAAGAAAATTTGCTCCGGCTGGTAAGGGCGCAAGAATATTCATAAAGGATGAAGCAGCCAATCCGTCAGGAAGCTTTAAGGTAAGACGTGCGGCAAATGCCGTGTATCATGCAAAAAGATTAGGCTACAAGGGCGTTATAGCTGCTACAAGCGGTAACTATGGAGCTGCGGTAGCTCAGCAAGCAGCAGTTCAAGGACTAAAATGTATAATAGTTCAAGAATGTTACGATTCAAGAGGGATAGGACAGCCGGAAATAATTGAAAAAGCAAGGAAATGCGAGGCTTTAGGAGCAGAGGTTGTTCAGCTCTCAGTAGGACCGGAGCTATTTTATACATTCTTAAGATTGTTGGAAGATACCGGATACTTCAATGCTTCGTTGTACACACCTTTTGGTATAGCAGGAGTGGAAACTCTTGGATATGAAATCGCATTGCAATTCAGAGAAAAATATGGCAAAGATCCTGATGCAGTAGTATGCACAAACGCTGGTGGAGGAAACCTCACCGGAACAGCTAGAGGACTTATTAAGGCTGGCTCATCAGCTAAGGTTATAGGAGCAAGTGTTAACCTTAAAGGACTTCATATGGCATCAGATGAACAATTTAATAAAAAATCATTCACAACAGGACATACAGGCTTTGGTATGCCATTTACTACATGGCCGGATAGATCAGATGTGCCTCGTTCTGCCGCAAGACCGCTTAGATACATCGACAGATATGTTACAGTTAATCAAGGAGAGGTATTCTATATAACAGAAGTTTTGGCAAGCCTTGAGGGAGAAGAAAAAGGAC
>DCPV01000084.1 GCA_002323775.1 Firmicutes bacterium UBA1535
GATGACAAGGTAGCAACGGTCGGGACTACTAATTTAGATTTTAGAAGTCTCTACCTCCATTTTGAATGTGGTGTGCTGCTTTATGGCAGTCATTCTGTTATTGAAATCAAAAAAGATTATCTTGATACTCTGGAAGTTTGTCAGGAAATCACAATGATAGACTGTGAATACAATTTATTTACACAGCTTATTCAGAAAATACTACGAATTTTTGCGCCGCTAATGTAATGATTTCATTCAGTGGCAGTTGGAAAATATTATCGAGGTATAACATAATGATTGAAAAGAAAAATGAATCTACCATTAAAAAGGAATTAGTATTGGAAGGTTTGAATTGTGCTAATTGTTCAGCCAAAATTGAACACGAAGCAAACCAAATAGTTGGGGTAAATGCTTCGATGAACTTTTTGTCAAAGACACTTACCATTGAAGCTGAAAATGCACAAGATTTAGATAATGTATTAAAACAGATTAACACTATCGTTAATAAACATGAACCAGATGTTATAGTAAGAGAAAAAACAATAAATAAAAGTTCAAAAAAATCATTAATGCTTATGGGCTTAGGATGCGTAAATTGTGCAGCAAAAATAGAAACACAGATAAAAAATCTTGCAGGTGTGAAGAGTGCAACGGTTGATTTTGTCTCAAAAAAACTAATTATTGAAGTAAATAGTAAGCAAGAATTAAATAGAATCATTGAAGAAGCTACAACCATAATAAAGAAAATTGAACCAGATGTAAAGGTCATAAGTGCAGAAGAAACTGTTAAAGAAAAAATAAACGAGAATGGTGACGAAGAATATGATGACAGCAAGAAAGAAATTATAAGGCTGGTTATAAGCGGAGCTTTCTTTGTGGTTGGATTAGTTTTTAGTCTGCCAAATTGGATGGAGCTTACTGTCTTTTTAATAAGTTATATTATATCCGGAGGGAAAATTGTACTAAGGGCTTTGAAGAATATCATCAGAGGGCAAGTATTTGACGAAAACTTTCTTATGAGTATTGCTACAATTGGCGCATTTTTTATCGGAGAGTATCCGGAAGGTGTGGCTGTTATGTTGTTTTTCCAGGTAGGAGAGCTTTTCCAGGAGCTGGCTGTAAATCGTTCCCGAAAGTCAATAAGTGCATTAATGGATATAAGACCCGACTTTGCTAATCTTAAAGTTGGAGATGACCTAAAAAGGGTGTCCCCTGAGGAAGTAAGCATCGGAGATGTTATTCTCGTAAAGCCGGGAGAAAAAGTTCCACTTGATGGTAATATAGTAGAAGGAAGCTCAATGGTTGATACATCAGCTTTAACAGGTGAATCCGTTCCAAGAGAAGTAGAAGCGGGCAATGATGTATTAAGCGGTTTTATTAATAAGAACGGTGTTTTAACTATTGAAGTTACTAGGGAATTTGGCGAATCAACTGTGGCTAAGATTTTAGATTTAGTTCAGAATGCAAGCAGTAGAAAAGCTCCAACTGAAAACTTTATAACAAAGTTTGCCCGATATTATACACCGGTAGTTGTAGTTATTGCAGTACTTCTTGCAATTGTACCACCCCTTATCGTTCCGGGGACGACATTCTCAGATTGGGTATATAGAGCGTTGGTATTCTTAGTAATATCATGTCCATGTGCATTGGTAGTTTCGATTCCGCTTGGCTTTTTTGGAGGAATCGGTGGTGCATCCAGAAGTGGTGTATTAGTAAAGGGAAGTAACTATTTGGAAGCTTTAAATAATGTGGAAACAGTTATCTTTGATAAAACTGGAACTTTAACAAAAGGCGTATTTAATGTAACGGAAATAAATCCTCAAAATAATTTTACCAAAGAAGAACTAATAGAATATGCTGCATATGCAGAGAGCTATTCTAATCACCCAATTGCTATTTCCATTTTAAAAGCTTATGAAAAAGAAGTTGATAAAAATAAAATTGAAAACTATGAAGAAATATCAGGGCATGGTATTAAGGTTAAAGTTGAAGGCAAGGAAATACTTGCTGGAAATATTAAATTAATGAGTAAAGATAATATCAAATATAGCAAGATAGAAACTGTAGGAACTGTAGTACATGTATCATTAAATAATGTTTATGCAGGTTATATTGTAATTTCCGATGAAGTTAAAGAAGATTCAGCGAGTGCGATAAAAGCATTAAAAGCACTTGGTATTAAAAAGACTGTTATGCTTACGGGAGATTCAAAATCTGTTGGTGAAAAAGTAGGTAGGCAATTAGGATTAGATGAAGTATATGCGGAGCTATTACCTACTGAAAAGGTTGAAAAGCTTGAATTACTTGACAGCCAAAAGTCGATGAAAGGAAAGCTTGTCTTCGTAGGTGATGGTATAAATGATGCACCTGTGCTTGCAAGGGCAGATATAGGTATTGCTATGGGAGGATTAGGATCTGATGCAGCCATTGAAGCAGCAGACATTGTAATCATGACGGATGAGCCATCTAAGATAGCAACAGGTATAAAAATTGCAAAGAGAACGCGAAAAATTGTATGGCAGAATATAATACTTGCAATGTTAGTCAAGCTTATTTTCTTAATCCTGGGTGCTACCGGTGTAGCTTCATTATGGGAAGCAGTATTTGCAGATGTGGGGGTAACTGTTATTGCTGTAATGAATGCCATGAGAGTAATGAAAGTCAAGAGTTTATAGCAATTATATAGCATTTTTCAGTGACTATTGATATAATTGTAGAAAGGAAATGAGATTTTCAAAATACGGTATTTTGGAGGAGATTATGTTGTATATTTTTATTATTGTAGTATTGACAGGGATTGATCAGTGGACTAAATATCTTGCAGAAACACAACTAAAGCCAATAGATACTATACCCCTAGTTCAAGATTTATTTCATTTGACTTATGCAAGGAATACAGGAGCAGCTTTTAGTATATTGAGGGATAAGCAGGTATTTTTAATATTAGTAACGGGCATTGTTGTTGTAGCATTAATATGTTATTTGATAAAAATATTAAAGACAGGAGATGCAACCTTGAAGCTATCATTAGCGTTAATTATTGGTGGAGCTTTAGGTAATCTTATCGATAGAGTTAGATTAAACTATGTGACTGATTTTCTTGATTTTACATTAATTAATTACCCTATATTTAATTTCGCAGACGTATTTGTTGTTTCAGGCGTTGCTATACTTTTATATATGGTTTTGTTTAAAAGGGCTAAAATATAAGTAAATTTTCTTATTATCACAACTTCAAAAGCTCTCATATATAATCATTGGGAACACATATTCAAGAAAAATATGAGTTGAAGAAATCTCGGGTTCAAAATGCTGTCTCGTAACTTCAGAATACAAATTATTTAAATAGCGATATAGCTGAGGGCAAAATAGCTACCGAGCAGGGGCGTTAAAACTTGGTTTTAATTCTTCATTTGAATGATGTTTTCTTCTTGTATTTATGTTTTGAATAATTCCGGATAGAGTGGGGAATAATAAAATTCAAGTCAAATTTTCAGAAGAGTGAAAATTTATATGATTAGGATAAGAATAACATACTTTTGTTAGGTCACTTATTCTTATTTAAGTAATGCATACTTCAATACATTGAGTGTACTATATTTTGACTACCATATTTCCTGGTCAGAATAGGAAGGAGAAGATAAGTGTATGTCAATGAACAAACAGGTTCCTCATGAGAAAACCCTTGACAATACCCTTGCTCTGTGGCAAGAGGGATATCTGTTTATTAAAAATCGTATTGACCAATATCAATCCGATCTATTTGAGATGAACTTGCTGGGACAAAAAGTTATTTGCATGAGCGGAGAGCAAGCGGCGAAGATATTTTATGACCCTGAACGATTTAAACGAAACGGTGCAGCACCCAAGCGGGTACAAAAAACATTGTTTGGCATGGGTGCTGTCCAGACAATGGATGACGAAGAACATATCCACAGGAAGCTTCTGTTCATGTCACTGATGATTCCACACCATCAAAAGCGGCTGGCTGAGCTCGCAATGGAGAAGTGGCAAGTATCTTTTGACAAATGGGAAGGCGCCGAAAAGGTTATACTTTTTGATGAAGCAAAATATATTTTATGCAGGATAGCATGCGATTGGGCTGGAGTTCCATTGCTGGAATCTGAAGTACGAGACAGGGCAGATGATTTTAATGCAATGGTTGATGCCTTTGGAGCAGTTGGACCGCAACACTGGAAAGGAAGAAGAGCAAGAGCTCGAGTAGAAGAGTGGATAAGAGGAGTTATAGAAGATGTCCGCACTGGTAAGATCAAGTCTAGTGAAGACTCGCCACTTCATGCCATAGCATTTCACAGGGAACTCAATGGCAATCAGCTGGATACAAAAATGGCTGCAGTGGAACTCATTAACGTACTGCGTCCTATTGTTGCTATTTCAACCTTCATAACCTTTTCGGCTTTAGCATTGCATGAGCATCCAAAGTGTAAAGAGAAGTTACTTGTAGGTGACGGCAATGTCTTTGAAATGTTTGTACAGGAAGTTCGGCGCTATTACCCGTTTGCCCCTTTCATAGGCGCAAGGGTACGAAAGGATTTTATCTGGAATCAATACGAATTCAAAGAAGAAATGCTAGTACTGCTTGACATTTATGGTACAAATCATGACTCGCGAATATGGGAGAACCCTTATGAATTCCAGCCGGAGAGGTTTAAGGAACGGAAGGGCAATTCATTTGATTTCATTCCCCAAGGTGGTGGTGTACCTGACAGAGGACACCGTTGCCCAGGCGAGGGTATTACAATTGAAATCATGAAAGCGAGCCTAGATTTCCTCGTCAACAAGATTGAGTTTGATGTACCTGATCAAAAATTAAGCTACAGTCTAGTAAAAATGCCAACATTGCCTGAAAGTGGATTTGTTATAAGCAATATTAAGCGAAAACTGCGGTAACTGCAAAGGAGGATGCACGCCCACTAACAACTATGTTGATGTGGCAAATAGTATTGGTGCAAAAATTGGAGATTTTGTAGAAGTAAAAATGAGTACCAAAACATGACATTTTAACAGTTGTAGTCATAACCTTGCGAAGAAAACTATAATCAAAATGCTTAACAGGTCTCCAAGGAGTAATGTTACCGGTACCACCTTTGGAGATTAGAGCATGTATATGAGGATTCCACTTCAAGTCACGGCCGAATGTATGTAAAGTTGAAATAAAGCCAGGCTTAAAATTCTCTGACTTATTAAGCTTGAAGAAATAATTAAAAATGGTATCAGCACAAGCCTTAAATAGAAGATGTAGCAGGGAACGATCCCTGATAAAGAAGATTCGAAGTTCTTCAGGAATAGTGAAAACAATATGTCTATGAGTACAGCGAATAAGCTTAGAAGAAATGGATTCAGCACGATCTTGAGTATATTTAGCTCCACAAGAATTACAAAAACGGCTTTTGCAAGTAAAAGCAACAGGTTTAAATTTATTGCAATGTTCGCAGTAATACAAGGCATGGCCTATGGATGGATCGCCACTGGTAATGACTTTATTAACATTTTTAAAAACCACAGAACGAATGGGATAACCTTCTGCAACAAAGGCTTCCCAATGATCTGCTAATATAGCTTTAATTTTAATAGATTTTTTATCCATAAATACCTCCAATATATTTATGACAAAAAATCAACTATATTTCAATATTAGAAATATACAAATTTTAAAGATACAGTTAAAATTCCAATTTCTTAACGCGTCGTAGACGCTATTTTTATATAGCACAAATATGCATAATATATTTTGAAATATTTTTGACAATAAAAAAGAAATAAAAATAAGTAATAGTGTATCGATAACTTGAATAGTCGAAAAGCTGCTTAAGTAAACGTTAAGTGTTTCGTATATTGTCAGGATAATGAGAAAGTGGTATAATCAATCAGGCTATTACTTAATTGATTATACGAAAGGAGTAACTATGTCAATAAAAAAGAATGAAAAAACAGTATGCAACACTACCATTATTCATGAAGATATATTACAAAAAGTAAAACAGGAGATGACAGATGATGCAATTTTATTTGATATGGCTGCGGAGTTTAAGGTTTTAAGTGATCCCACACGTTTGAAAATTATAAATGCACTTTTGCTTTCAGAAATGTGTGTGTGTGATATTGCTGCTCTTTTAAATATGTCTCAACCTGCTATTTCTCATCATCTAAAATCATTACGACAAACTCGTTTGATTAAATACAGGCGTGACGGCAAAATTGCTTACTATTCATTAGATGATGAACATATCAAAATAATGTTTAGTCAATGCGCTACCCATGTTACCGAATAATAATGATTACTCCTCCAAGAACTAACAGAAAAACCTTATTAGAATATTCTACAGTCTTAAAGAGAATTACTACCAATACAATACTGCTCATGACTATTATAAATTACCGAAAAAATGGTTAACTCAGATATTTTTATTTAAGTTAACTATTTTTTAAAAATATCTTGACAGTTGAGCGTGTATTCAACTATACTATGAATATTATTGTATCCGTCAAATACATCACACCTATAAATAAAGTCCTATCTATGAGATAATAATCATCATAAATAGGACTTCTTCTATTTCTAAGATTCAATTGTTCTCCTGCATTCCTCTGGCAATGTTTCTGACCAAGGGAGAAGGTGATCTAGTGCTTATGGACTAGTAAGTTTTGTATTTGGTAGCTGCTCAAATAGATATTTGT